>CBKZPU010000015.1:0-46303 GCA_966696705.1 uncultured Verrucomicrobiaceae bacterium
CCGGCCATGACCGGCCTCGAAATGGCTTCCACCGACTTCGTCGCGGCCTACAACAAGAAGGATGCCGCGGTGGCCGACCTTGCTCGCCGCGTGTGCGATGGAGATCCCGCTTGCCGAAATCGGCGGCAAGGTTTTCAAGACACTGCGATAACTCCGGTTCGCCCTCCCTCATGAAATTCCAGGCCGTCCTCGTCGCCACCTTCGCGCTGACCTCATGCGTTGCGCCCGTTTCCTTTCACGTGGTGGAAACCAAGACGCCTTCGGGCGACTACCGCGTGTCGCCGCTCGATGCCGCCCTGCACGAGCTCGAAGCCGGCAAGGCCGCCGCCGATCCGATGATTGCCAGCGGCCATTTCCTCGAGTCGGCGCGCTTGGCCGGTGACAAGGCCTTGGCGGGCGAGACCGGCGCGGTGGCGCTTTACAACCATGCCGTCGGCCGCCTCGTCGAGCGATTGGAGAAGGCCCAGTCGCTGCCGTGGGGTCGCACCATCACCGTCGGCAGCGGACCGACCGCCCGCACTCTGCGCGGCAAGCTGGAGCCCAATGCTCCCAATGTTCACCGCGAGTATCATGTGGTGGATGCATATGACTTCCGCGGCAAATATACCACGGTCCACGCGACCCGTGCCGGCGTCGGTGCCCCGCTGGTGGTGATGCCCGATCAGAATGGCGACTTCCGGAAGAGCTTTGAAGCGCCGCGCATGGCCATGGCGATGACTGCCGTGGTGCGGGCCGAAGGCCAGCAAGGCGCCGTGTTGGAACTCCACGACCCGCTCGATGAGGAGCGCATTTCCATCGCCGGCCGGAATCCCGTGCTCGCCGCGGATTTCAGCGCACCGGTGAGTTTCGTCATGGCGGTCGCTCGTCCTGACAAGCTCGGTTTGATCCGCCTGCTCAATCCGCAGAAGTATTCGGATACCGCGCGGCTCGTCCGCCTTCAGAAGTACGACAGGAACCGTATCCCCGTTCTTTTCGTTCACGGCTTGCAAGACACGCCGGCCTCGTGGGCACCGATGTATCACTCCTTGGTCCAGGATCCGGAAATCCGGAACCGCTACCAGTTCTGGGCCTTCAGCTATCCCAGCGGCTACCCGTATCCCTACTCCGCGTCGTTGCTGCGCAAGGAACTGGATGGGATCAATCGTGTGTTTCCGGACCACAAGAAGATCGTCATCGTCGGCCACAGCATGGGCAGCTTGGTCAGCCGCCTGATGGTGACCAATGCCGGCGACAAGATCTGGCGCGACATTTTCACGAAGGGGCCGGATGAGATGCAGGTCACCGGTGCCAGCCGCCAGTTGCTTCGCGACGCGCTGTTGTTCGAACACCGCCGCGAGATCGACCGGGCGATCTTCTTGTCCGCCCCGCATCGTGGCTCGGAGATCGCATCAAACTGGATCGGCCGCCTTGGCTCGCGCTTGGTGCGCATGCCCACGTTCCTCGCCGACGCCCGCAATGCGGTGGCCTCGGTCCTCACCGTGGACGCCGCTTCGCTGCAACTCGACCGCGCGCCGAACAGCATCGACACGCTTTCCCCGGAGAACCGCTTCGTGAAGGCGGCGAACAAGCTGCCGATCGCCCCCGGCATCCCGTATCACTCGATCATGGGCGACCGTGGCAAGGGCGGGAACCAGGACCAAACGAGGCCGATGATGTCCGATGGCGTGGTGGCGTACTGGAGTTCGCACCTCGACGGCGCGGTGTCGGAAAAGATCGTCCCGTCCAACCACAGCTCGCACCAGCACCCGGAGGGCATCGCCGAGGTGAAGCGGATCCTGAAGGGGCACTTGCATCAGTGACGCGGGGAACCCCGCCGGACTGGTCTCGCAGGGGATTTGCACCGCCCCTCACTCCCGGTGAGGACGCTCGCCAGACGCCTCCCGACCTGCCAGAAATCCGGCTCGCGTGACACGGACCGTCTTTCAATTTCTCCGGATCGGCCTGCTGGTGGCAGGGCTCGCCAGCTCTCCGGCGGTGGCCCAGCTCCCGTCGTTCAAGCTTCCCGAGGCCAAGACCGAAACTCCGAAAGAGGAAACTCCCGGGGAAAGGCGCAAGCGCCTGAAGTCGTGGCTGGACGATTGGCGCGCCCAAGTGGAAACGCTCGACAAAGGGGCGCCGCTGCCCGCGGGGATCACGGCGGAAGAAGTCGCCGGCCGCCGGTCCGATCTCTTGCTCGGGATTTTCACCGCGGAGAACTCGATCCGCTCGCTCGATACCGCCGAGATCCTCAAGCAGTCGATCGCCCAAGCCAAGGAGGACAGCGCCAAGTGGAAGGGCTTCGACAAACCGGGGCCGTACTCCTTCGTCCTCCACGACGAACTGCGGCGGCAGCAGGAAGGCATCGCCACCCGCATGCGGGCCTACGGGTCGGCGGTAACCATGTTCGAGCGCGAGTTGACCAAGCGCCAGGACGAGATCAAGAAGGCGGACGAGGCGGTCCGCCGGGCCCAGGAGACCGCCGACCGCGCCGCTCCCGAACATGTCGATGCCGAGCTGTGGCGGCTGGAGTCCGCCAAGCTCAAGCTGCGCTCGCTCAGCTCCGCCGCCGCGATGCTCCAGCACACGGCCGACAATACCCGCATGCGCGCCGCCGCGGCGGAAGCGGAGGCGGATCTCTTGAAACGGAAAGTCGCGGCACTTGGCGCCGCCACCGCGTTCCCGGAGGCGGACCTCGATCATCTCAAGCGATCGACCGACGAGCGACGCAAGGACATCAGCAAGGAACTCGGGAGCATTGAACGGGTCCAACAGGCCGCGATTGCCGAACGGCAGACGGTGCTGGCCACGGCAGAGGCCTTGAGAGCCGCCTCGCCGAATCCGACCGATGCGGACAAAGCCAAGCTGGCCGCGGCCATGGATCGCGTGCAGGCGCTCGACCATCAGCTTGAAAGCCTGGCCAACCGCATGGAGATCACCGGCGCACGGCTGCGCTTCCTGAGCGAGTACTTCGATGCGCAGAAGTCCCGCAAGACACTCCTCACCTCCCAATCCGCCGCGGAGCGGACCGAGGCGCTGGCCTCACTGCAGACCCAGCTTGCCCGCGCCAGCGCCTTCGACTCGCTGGTGGATGTCCGCCGCAGTGCCACGCTCTCCGCGATGCAGGAACAGGAGGCGCGGCTTTCCTCGCTCGCCGCCGATTCGCCCCAGCGCCCGCAGGTGGAGCAACTGCTGGCCACGCTGCGGGCCGACCTCGATGCCGTGGAGCGTTTCGGCCAGGACATTTCCGGCCTGCATCTCGATATCGGCCGCTGGCTCGCGGACTCGGAGCAAATCGCCCAGTCGAGAACGTGGGGCGAACGTCTCCGCGGCTTCGGCTCACGGGTGGCCAAGCGAGCGAAGGCCGTGTGGAACTTCGTGGTCTTTCCTTATGACGTTAAGACGGAAGTCGATGGCCAAGTCGTGATCAAGAAGCGTGGCGTTACGCTCGGCTGGCTGATCGGCGCCTTGCTTTTCTTCTGGGTGGCCTACCGCGCCGGCTCATGGCTGCTGAAGCGGGCCTTCAAGCGGCTGGTCAGCAGGGGCCGCGTGGAGCAGGGGCAGGCGGACACCTTGCGCCGGTGGACGCGCATCGCGCTCGGGATCACTCTCGCGCTGGTCACGCTCAACTTTCTCAAGGTCCCGCTGACCGCCTTCGCTTTCCTCGGCGGCGCGCTCGCCATCGGCGTCGGTTTCGGCACCCAGACCTTGTTCAAGAATTTCATCAGCGGCCTCATCGTGCTGGCCGAGCGAAAAGTCCGCGTTGGGGACATTCTCGAAGTCGATGGCGTCGCCGGCACCGTCACCACCATCGACACCCGCTCGTCCACTGTGCGTTCCTTCGACGGCGTCGATATGATCGTGCCGAATTCGGTGCTGCTCGAGAGCAAGGTGGTCAACTGGACGCACGATACTCCCGTGGTGCGTCGCGTGGTGCGGGTGCGGGTTTCCTACGGATCCCAATTGCGGATGGTCTCGACCATTCTCGCCGAATGCGCCGCCGAACACGGGGTGATCATGAAGAACCCCGAGCCGCAGGTGATCCTGGAAGAGTTCGCCGCGGATGCACTCGTCTTCGCGGTCTTTTTCTGGATCGACCTCCGCGCGAAACCGGGCGGGGCCACCGTGGCCAGCGACCTGCGGTTCATGATCGAGCGGCGCTTGGGCGAAGCGGGGATCTCGCTGGCCAGCCCGCAGCAGACCTTCCAGCTCCACGCTGACAAGCCGCTGCGAGTGCGGATGGACGGCGGAGATTCGGAGGAGGTGAAGCCAGCCTGAAGAAAGGCCCTTGGTTTTCGTCCGGTGCCCCAACGAGGCAAAATCAAATTAGCCCGGGGCAAGCGCAGCCCCGGGTTCGCATGCTTGGAGGACGTCGCCCTGAAAGGACGGGACGGGGCTTGAAGTACGATACGTTCAGTAGTTTCGGCGCCATCGCCCCCTTTCAGGGGGCCTACCGGTTCCATGGAAAACCCGGGGCTGCGCTATTGCTTGCCCCGGGCTATCTCATGGCCGCGCCTTTGGCGCTAGATACTTGTCGCGGGGCCACATGGCTCCGCCGCGGGGCCTCACAGCTCCTTGATCCAGATATTGGCGAAGTCGATGAAGGAACCGTGGTGTTGGAGGGCGATCTTGCCCTTTGCCGCCACGCCGGGAAGCTGCGCTTCCTCGATCACGACTTCGCCATTCAACTGAACGGTAAGCTTGTCGCCCTTCATGGTGATCATCATGCGGTTCCACTCGCCCACCGGCTTGTCCATCTTCTTCTTGGGCGTCACGCCGGCAATCACCTCCGCGGGCTGTGACTTGTCGGTGCGGTAGCCGTACACCTCGCCGGAGCCGCAGGGCCAGTTCCACAGGTTCACCTGGCTCTTCGAGTTGCCGCGGAGGTAGATGCCGCTGTCGAGCTCCTGCACTTCGACCTGCTCGCCGGTCTCCTTGCCATCGGGGCCGATGACCGGGCGCTTCATCAGCGGGCCGGGGGCCGCCCAACGCCAGTCGAAGACGAGTTCGAAGTCGCCGTATTCCTTCTCCGACCACAGGTCCTTGGCCTTGCCGTCGTACTTCAGGATGCCGTTGACCGGCTTCCAATGGTCGAGGTCGGCCTCGGTATGCTGCCAGCCTTTGAGAGTTTCGCCGTCGAAGATCTTGGTGAAGCCGCTCTTCTTGGCGCCTTCTTCATTCGCGGTGGGAGGAAACTCGGTGATGCGCATGCCGCGGAAGGCGACGCGGTCGCCGTGGCCGCAGAAGGCGATGTGGCCGGAGCGGCGCTTGGCGCCCTCGTGCTTGGGGAACTTTTGGTTCAGTTCACTCAGTTTCGCCTCGGTGATGACTTCGCCGTTGAGCGTGACCTGGACGAAGTCGCCATTGATCAGGATGCGCTCCTGGTTCCACTCGCCCACCGGCTTGAGCGGGGCCTTCTTCGCCGGAACCATGGTGTAGAGGGACCCGTGATACTGGTAGTCCTTGAGGTCCTTCCACTTCGGGTCGGAGTTGTCGAGGACCTGCACTTCCATGCCCGTGTAGGCCGGATCGCCTTCGCCGGGGTAGTGGATGCCGATGCCGTTGTTGCCGGCCGGCGGAAGCTTGAACTGGAAGTCGAAGGCGTAGTTCGCGAAGGTTCGCTCCGTCATCAGGTTCTTCCCCTGCGGCGTGCAGACGATGGCGCCGTCCTCGACGACGTAGCCTTCACCCTTCCAGCCGGTGAGATCGGTGCCGTTGAACAAGGGGAACGACTTCAGCTCGGCGGAAGCCGTCAGCGGAAGCAGCAAGGCGAGAGTGGAGATGGATTTCATGAAAGGAATTGGGCTGGGGTAGGTTCGGGTGAATTCACCGCCAATAGGCGAAGGACGCAAAGAAATCTTATCCTGTTCCAACTTGGCGACCTTGGCGTCCCGGCGGTTCAACTTCTTGCTGGAATCAGAGGTCGATGGTTTTGCCGGTGCGAAAGCTCTCATCGGCGGCGGCGACAATGCGCATCGAGGAAAGCGCGTCGCCCATGTGATTGGTCAGGTCGAGATCCTCGTGGATCGCCTTGAGGAAATACTCCTGCTCGCGATGGCACAAGCCGTCATGATCGGGCTCGTCGTCGAGCCGGATCGATTCGTCGGCCTTGGCAAAGGTGCCTTCCGGCGTGAGCTGCGAGTGGTGAAGCCGCAGCGACTGGGTCTGTGTGTGGGCGTCCACATTCGCGCTCTGTCCTTCCCCCGCGGCCTTGTCGGCGACGATCGAGACGCAGCCTTTCGGACCGACCACGTCCTTCACGAAGAAGGCTACCTCGCTCATCATCGGACCCCAACCGGCTTCGTACCAGCCGACCGAACCATCCTCGAAAGTCACCTGTAGCGCGCCGTAATTGATCTTTCCCTCGGGCAGCTCGTCGGTCAGCCGCGCGCCGATGCCTGACACGCGCACCGGCTTCGAGCGCGTCATCTGGCACATCACATCGACGTAGTGCACGCCGCAATCGACGACCGGTGAGATCGACGACATCAGCGCCTGGTGGGTCTTCCAGTTGGCGCCGCTCGATTGCTGGTTGAGGTTCATGCGCATCACCAGCGGCTTGCCGAGCGTCTGCGCCACCTCGATGAATTTGATCCAGCTCGGGTGGTGGCGCAGGATGTAGCCGATCACCAGTTTCTTCCCGCTCGCCTTGGCCTTGGCGACGATGCCTTCCGCCGCCGCGACGTTCTCGGCCAGCGGCTTCTCGATGAAGACATGGCAGCCGGCCTCGAAGGCGGCCTCGGCATACGGGCCGTGAGTGTCCGGGTAGGTGGAAATGCTCACCGCGTCCGGCTTCGTCGCCGCCAACGCTTCGTAAAAGTCGGCGAATTCGGCATAGCCGCCGCCCAGCTCGGCATTCAGTTTCCCGCGGCTCCCGGCCGAACGGGTAACGATCCCGCAGATCTCAAAGCCGGGAATGCGATGGTAGGCAAGCGCGTGCGAGCGGCCCATGTGGCCGGCTCCCACGCAAAGGACGCGGATAGGATTCTGCATGATCGGGGCGGTAAAACGACGTGCAGTGACGGGTTATTTCAGAAATCGGCGGCTGCCAAGCGCGCATGCATCGGAGGCAGGGGTAAACCAGGAGAGCGGAATGTCCGCGTCGGAACTATTCGGTCGGCCTCTTCCCACCGTTTTCCTCGAGAAGAGGCTCCAGCTTCTCGCCGGCCTCATGATCCAGGTCGTATCTCAGGGAAGTTTTTCCGTCGGTGAAGATGACCTCATGGCAGCCATAGCAAAGCAGGAGAGTCACCGTCTGGCGGTCGCTCGTCCACGAAACGGCGAAGTCAGGATGAAAGAGGCCGCATTCCTTGGTGCCGCTCCAGCGATGATAGCTGCCAGAGCTCGTCAGCCACTTTGATAGCTCCGCGCGATTCTTCGCGACCACTCCCGGTGTGTAGAAGGCGTGGCCGCCGGAGACTCGCACGTCGCTTCGGCGACTTTCTCGCTGATACAGTTCATCACCGGAGCGCGGCAGACCTTCATGCACGGTCAGCGCGGCACCATCTGCGATCGACTTTCTCCATGCGTCGGTCTTCTCCACCGGATCGGATTTGGCCCGTGCCTTCTCTTTGTGCGACTCAATCAGGGCCCGGGCGGCATTCTTGCGGTCGGTGAATAGATGGATCATCTCCCATTTCGCGTCCTCGCCGATCTCGTAGCGCAATTTCTTCCCGTCCTCCGCCGCCTCGACCAAGGCTTCATTCGAGGCAAGGCTCAGCGACACTTCAACCGCGTGTTGTCCGCCGCCCCAGCCGATGGTGTGCTCTGCCTTGAAGGCGGCACGGGTTTTCTTTTCCGTCCACGGCAGGAATGTCCCTTCCTTCGACAGGAGAGCCCGCATCTTGGCCGCCTCCGCAGGATTGGCGGACGACAAGGCATCCATGCTGTCATCAAGGTTGAGATCGGCGCCGTCCTTCAACGGCTGTAAATAGGGTATCAATTCTTTCAATGCCGCCACCTGCCCGGGACGCCCATTCTCCTCGGCCGTCACGGACGTCGTCGCGCATGCCATCATCATCCAAAGGATGCCAGATAGGCTATTGGGAAGTTTCATGGGGGCAACGCACCGGAGCCTTATGAGGAATGACAGGCTCCAGCGTGAAGAAGCCATCTCCTTCCCGGACTATTAGCGGGCGGCTGTGGGAGTGGCACGGCTTTTCCGCCAGGGATGGAGAATTGTCATTCGTCGTCGGGCGCGACGAACTCCAGTTCCTCTTCGTCCGGTGCCTCGATTTTCCCCTGCTTGCCGATGGCCTGCAGCAATTCATCGCGCTCTTTTCCGGCCGGCAGGCTGTTCGCCCACTGCTGGGCGGCTTCCGGTTCATACGGGGCCACGGTTTTGGCGTAGGTCTTGATCGCGGCGGTCTTGGCGGTGCCGTCGGCAAGGGTTCCGATCCACTCGCCGGCGGCCCTGTAATCGTTCTGCGTCCATTGGCGCACCAGCTCGTCGGTTTTCCGCGTCAGGGTGTGTTCCGACACCTTGCCATTCATCCACTCGAGCCACTTGCCGGTATCGGCGCCGGCCTGCCATGAGGAGATGCCTTGGGCGATCGCCTCGGTCTCCTTTTCGCTCAGCTTCGCTGAGGAAAGCCACGCTTGGCTCGACTCGAAGCCCTCACTGGTGAGCGTTCCGCCCAAGGAGTTCAGCGTCCTCTCGGAGAGTTCACCCTTCGTTTCGGAGCGGAGCGTTTGCAGCAGGGCGGAGCGTTCCTCCGGCGTGCGTGCGGACCGGGCCAGGCTTTGGGCCACTTGGCTGTCTTCCTTCACGTCCAAGTCCTTTACCATTCCGAGCGCGAGCTTCGGATCCTGCTTCGCGGCACCGGCCAGGATGGCGGTCTTGGTTTGGTCGTTGATCACGTCCGAATGCTTTTCGGAGTTCTTCTTCACCCACTCCATCGCCGCGATCGGATCCTTCTCCGCCCACTTGCCGAGCGCCATCGTCACCACATGCGATCCCATCCCTTTCAGGCCCTTGATGTCCGAGGACTCGGTGTAAATCGCGATGGCCGCTTCGGGTTGTTCGTTGGCCAGCATCATGATGGAGAAGCCGATCATATCGCCGCGCATCTTGTCATCGAGGTCCGGGCTCGCCTTCATTTCGGCGACGACCACCTTGATCTGCGCGGGGCTGAGCTCCATGAAGCGGGCAATCGTCTCCATGATCTGCTTCTGAAACTCGTCGCCGGGCTGCTCGCCGGATTTCTCGAATTCCTTCATTTTCTTGGCGAAGGCGATCAGCTCCTTCGCGAAGGATTTGGCCGCGGCGATCTTTGCCTCGGGGTCCTCGCGACCGGACTTGGTGGGCAGCGGCGGCTTGCCCGCTTCTAACAATGCACCGGGCGCGAGGCCGAGCGCCTGGGCTTCCTCCACCACCTGCCGGTGGGTTTCGCGCACGATCACGAGCTGGCCGTGCTGCTTCCAGCCGAGCAGTCCGCCGGCGGCGAGGATGAGGAGGGACAGGAAAAGGGAGGCTTTCATGGCGTCATTCGGCGATCACGGTGGTGCGGGCCGGCTTGCCTTCGAGGCGAGCCGTCACTTCCGCGCGCTTGGTTTCGTCGGAGATTTTTGCGGCGAGTTCCAGGGCCGCATCGCGGTGCTGTGAGGCCTGATGGCCACTCAGGAAAGAGACCAGCAAGTCGTCGCTAGGCTTTTCCGCGTGGAGGTCGCCGATGAGCCTGGCGTTTTCCTCCCACTTGGATTGCTGGCTCCAAAGATTGCCGAGTGATTCACCGGTGATGGAGTCCACGTTGTCCGGCGATGTTCGGGTGACCCACGCGCGCATCTCATCGACCTCCTTGCGGTCGATCCCGCCATCATGGGAGAGCTGCTGGATCTTGCTCGTGGCGGCCTGCTTCACGATGTCCTTGCGCTCGCTTGGAGTGGCTTCGATCTTGTCGAGGAACTCGCCGACTCTCTCGTACCCGCCCTGATGGACCATCCTGGAGGTGGTGTTGGCAAAAGCCTGGCCACGCTGGTTCTCCGGCACGTATTCACGGACCAAGGCGGCGAGGTTCCTTTCCGTGCCCGGCTTCGCGTTCATGAACATGCCTTGCTGAAACAACTCGAGCCGTTGTTCCTCGGGTATCGCGGCGAGGCGTTTGCCGGCAGCATCCATGTCAGAGGCGACCAGCGAGGAGAATACCGCCGCCTCGAATTGCTGGCGGCTCTGGCTTTTCCCATCGAGCGACTTGCTGTCGAACTTGCCGGCCGCGATCTGCGCGTCGAGCCAGGCGGTGGCGGCGGCGCTGTCCTTGGCCGCCCACTGTTGGAAGGCATGGGCGAGCTGCCAGCTTCCCGAACTGCGCGGGTCTTCGAGCCGGTCGAGATAGCGGTCGAGCACCAGTTTCGGTTCCTTCTGCGCCAGCAGGTTGATCAGCATGTTTTCCAAGCTGCGGCGGGCGTCATTGCTCAGCTCGAGCGCGGCGATCTCGTCGAGCGCGGCCGTCAATTCCGTGCCGCTGAGCGACATCAGCTTGGTCTGGAGCTTCATCATCGCCCGCATGTCCGGCATGCCGCCGCGCTCCGCCTTCGCCATGGTGTCGGCGAGATTCTTCCAATCGATGGCGTCGGGATCGTTCGCCTTCTTGCCGTTGGTCCGGGCAGCGGCCAGCGAGGAATCGTCCGCTGTGGCCGCGTGCTTGGCCGCTTCGACATGCTGGCGCAGCAGCACCGTCTCGTTTTCCAAGGTGGAAATCGACCGTTGCTGGAGTCCGAGCCAGAGCCCCGACGCGACGATCGCCGCCGCTGGCGGAAGGAAATGGAGGGGTTTCATGAAAAGTGTGGGAGCTTGGGTTCCCCGGATGCAATTCGGGGATGTAGCGGGAATCGTTACAGCCGTCTGCGGGAAAGTTGGGGGTGATTTTGGAACGGCGTGTGATTTTCCCGTGAAAACAGCGCGGCCCCGGTTGGAACCGGGGCCGCCGTGAAAGGGTCGTGTCGAAGCGAGCTTCCCGCTCACTTCTTCTCGATGTCCAGCAACTCGACTTCGAAAATCAACGTCGCGCCCGGTCCGATGTCAGCGCCCGCTCCGGTGTCGCCGTAGGCGAGATCGGAAGGGATGAAGAACTTGAACTTCGAGCCGACCGGCATGAGCTGCACGCCCTCGGTCCAGCCCTTGATCACGCCATTGAGCGGGAAGCTGATCGGCTTGCCGCGGTCCACCGAGCTGTCGAACACCTTGCCGCTGAGCAAGGTGCCGTGGTAGTGAACCTTCACCGTGTCGGTGGCGGCGGGCTTGGCTCCGTCGCCCTGTTTCAGAATCTTGTACTGGAGGCCGCTGGCGGTGGTGACCACGCCTTCCTCCTTGCCGTTCTTGGCGAGGAAAGCGGCGCCTTCCTCCTTGTTCTTGCCAGCGGCAGCGGCGCTCTTTGCTTTCTGGGCCTTCATCTGCTCCTGCTGGAAGGCCATCATGACCTTCTGCACCTGGGCCTGGTCGAGGCGCGGTTGCTTGCCTTCGAGGGTGTCGGTCAAGCCTTTGGTGAGTTCGGTGAGGTCGAGGTCGATCCCCTGTTGCTTGAGATTGCTGGCGATCATGGTGCCGATTGAGTAGCTGATGTCCCCCTTGGAGGCGGTCGCGGGAGCTTCCTCGGCGGCAGGGGTTGCAGGGGCTCCGGGTTCTTGGGCCAGAGCGAAGCCGGTGGAAACCAACACGGCGGCGGTAAGGTGGATGAGGCGCATAACAGGCGGAACGCTAGTTCCTTGGGAGGCTCCGTCAACGGTAGGGATGGGCGACTCCCAATCCTCCCCATCAGGGGGAAGGATCGCTGGGGAAGCTCCCGGAGCAGTTTTCCCGGAAAATCGATCCGTTGACAGCAAACCAGCAAACTTCCCAAGTGAAGACGACGCTTGATCTGCCCGCCGCCTTGGTGCGGGCGATGAAGCGCCGTGCCGTGCACGAGGGCCGGAAGCTCAAGGACGTGGCGGCGGAGCTGTTAGAGCGGGGGTTGCAAGCCGAGCCGCCCCGCGAAGCCTCCCCGAAAAAGGGAGAGGAGCGATTTCCGCTGTTTCAGTGCGGCAGTCGCCACCTACGAGAAGCTTCGAAGTGTACCGCAGGTGATCTAGCTTGATGAACCCGACGGGTTGAAGCTCCGGCTGCTGTCCGCCTAGGTCCGCAACTGGCGCTCAGGGCACGCGGAAGATCTTCCCGTTGGACGGATCTTTCGCGAGCGCACCGCTCTTGAAGCCCTCGACGTCGATCACGTTGTAAGGCGCGTAGGGGCTGATCACCTGGTTCGGGTTCGCCGTGCGTTTGGCCTCCGGATAGGTCGGCCGCGGAGCTGGCGCGGACGGGGTTTCCGGGGCGTCCATGTCGGGATCGATCCGCGGCGAAGTGGGCCTCGGTGCGACGGGCGGCGGCGGACGGTTGCCATGGGGCACGGGCTCGAATTGGCCGGTCTCCGTATCGCCACCCATGCCGGGCGAGTATGGTCCGGGCGCTTGCATACCGGGCGCGCGACCGCCGGGGCCATACGGGTAGTAGGGCTCGCCGTCGCGATACGGAGGGCGCTGTTGGGCGTAGGGCTCGGCCGGAAAGCAGGAGACGGCGAGCAGCGAGAGCGGCAGGAGAACGAACGGTTTCATGTCGGCCATCGGACGATGCGTTGGCACCGATATTCAAGCGGCTGACCCGAGTCGCAAGAGATGTTTTGAGAAGATCGCCATCTTGCGCGCCTTCGAGAGCTTGTAGCGCCGGTCGAAGACCTTGAAGCCGTCCTTCCGCATCTTCTCCAGCAGCGTCTGGTAGATGGAGCGCATGATCTCCGCCGGCACCAGCGCCCTCGCATCGGCTTTCGGCATCGCCTCGATCGCTTCCTGATAGAAACCGGCGGCACGATCGGCCTGATAGGCCATCATCGCCGCGAAGCGACCGTCATACACCCGGCCGACCAAGTCGCGCTCGCTGTACTGAAAGCGCGCGAAATCGGCCAGCGGCAGGTAAATCCGCCCGTTGTTGGAAAGGTCCTCGCCGACATCGCGCAGGATGTTCGTGAGCTGCAGCGCGTGGCCGAGCGCCACCGCGTAGCGTTCCGAGGCCGGATCCGTCGCGCCGAATACCTTCAGCGACGCGAGGCCCACGGCGCAGGCGACCTTCCACGTGTATTGGGAAAGGTCCTCCCAGGTGCCGAAGCGCTGCGGCCGCAGGTCCATCCGGCAGCCTTCGATGATCGCGGTAAGCAGCTCCACCGGAATGTCATACTGGCGCATCAGCTCCACCACTTCCTGCTGGAGCGGATCCGGATCGGTAAATCCGTTTTCCAAGCCGTCCTTCCACGCCAGCAAGCCCGCCTCGCGCTCGGCGAGCGGCCGGTCGGCGTCGTCCGCCAGATCGTCAACGACCCGGCAGAAGGCATAGAACGTGACCATCCCGTCCCGCCGTTCCTTCGGCAGGATCTGCAGCGCGAAGGCGAGGTTCGATTTCGCCTGACGCGTGATTTCAGCGGAATCGGCCATGGTGGCGCTCATGAAGAAACGATGCACATCGGATGCCACGAAGGCCATGCGTGCATTTGCGCAAACAAGCTAGCGGATGAAGCCCCAGTGTCCGGTGGTGATGGGCCAGAGCGAGAAGAGCGCGGGCCCCGCGAGGTTGAACTCCTTGACCGAGCCCCAGTAGCGGGAATCGAGCGAGTTGCCGGTGTTGTCGCCCAGCGCGGCATATTCGCGCATGCCGGGGCGGGCTTCCGCGGCCAGCTTGAATTTCTGGCCGCTGGTGGCGAGCGGGAGCGGATACTTGGTGTCCCCGCGGGCCAGTTCGTAGCCATTCGGGTTCAGTTTGCCGTATTCGCCTTGTGCTTGGATGACCCGCTGGATGCCAGGTTCTTGGGCGATCTTGTCGTTCACCCACAGGTTGGGGGGCACGATTGCCAATTCATCACCGGGCACGCCGCACAAGCGCTTGATGTAGTGGGTGCCGCCGGTCTGATCGACCATCTGCTTGCTGCCACTGGTGCGGATGCCGCGGGTGTCGAAGACGAAGACTTCGCCGCGCTTCGGTTGGCGGAAGTGATAGGAAATCTTATCGACCAGCACGAGGTCGCCGGTATCGACCCAGCCACGAAGGATAGGGTCGCCTTTCTTGAATTCTCCGCCGAAGACGTGGACTTGGCCGCGAAGATCCTGTTCCGCCCGCAAGCCGAGGTGGCGCTGCGTTTCTCCTTCGGCGGCCGGGATCTTGATCCGGCTGCCATCGTTGAAAGTCACCTCGGTGCGAGTGAAAAGGAACCATGAGGCATCGCGCAGGCCGACGACCTTCTTGTCGTTTTCCGCCACGATGTTCCGATGGCTGCGACCGCGCATCAGCAAGTCCCACGCCTGCTGGCCGAGCCACGGTTTCTTGTAGTTGGGGTCCTCGCTCTGGTGAATGGTGATGCCGTTCAGCGTCGGCTGCATCGAGCCCGTCGGAATGCGGAAGGGCTGCACGATGTAGGCGCGCAGGCCGAGCGCGATGACCAGTGCGACGAAGATGACCTCCACGTTTTCTTCCCAGGCACTTTGCGAGGGGAAATGTGACAGCGCGCCTTCGCAGGTCGCGCGGAGTTGCTTCGACGCCTCGTCCACCTTGGTGCGGTCGCCGGCCTTGATCGCGTCGAGCAGATCGGCGCGGCGCGACTCGATCTCGTCGATGCGGTCCGGCTTGAGCAGGTCGCGCTTGTAATGAAGGAACTTCAGCGCGCTCTTGTGGAGCAGCTTGGCCTCCTTCTTCCACTTCGGCGTGAAGAACATGGCGCGAAGTCTCGACGGGGAATTCCGGCCATGCAAGCCCGGCCTAACGAACGGTTTCTTGACTTTCGGGAGATGGCCTGTCACTACCCCGCCGTGCCCGCGAACCTTCGCAAAGATCTCCGACTCGCCGCCCGCGCCCTTTGGCGCATGGGTGCGTTCGGAGCTTGATGGCACCCTGCCACCTCCGGACGCGGCCCAAGGCCCGGCGGAGGAAAGGTGACTCTCATCCCGCAGGCCTGCCGTTTCCGGATCCACCGACGATCCGATGAAACCACCTGACCCCAATGACCCGCGCGGCCTCGCCCTGATGCTGCTGTCCGTGTTCCTGTTCGCCGCGAACACGTTGCTGCTCCGCGCCTTGAGCCTTCACCTGCCCGCCGCCGATGGCTGGATGGGAGCGCTCTATCGTGGCACGGTGGGCATGCTGATGGTCGCCGCGCTGTATGGCTTCGGTCGCGGGCTGTCGTTGAAAGCATTGGTGGGCAGCAAGTTGGTGGCGCTGCGCGGCATCGTCGGCGCGCTTTCGATCGCGGCCTTCTACCTGACCATTGCCGAACTTGGTGCCTCGCGGGCAGTGGTGCTGAACCTGACCTACCCGATCTTCGCCACGCTCATCGCGGCGTGGTGGTTGAAGGAGCGGGTCTCTCGGCCGGCCTTGCTGTGGATGATTGCCGGTTTCGCCGGCCTGCTGCTGTTCGTCGGCGGCGATACCGCGCACGGGATCACGGCGTGGGATGGCGTTGCCCTCGCGGGTGCCGTGGGTGCGGGGATCGTGGTCGTTCTGATCCGCAAGCTGCGGGCCACCGAGCACGCCGGGACCATCTACGCCTCGCAGTGCTTTTACAGCATCCTGCTCGCGCTGCCGGTGCGCGGTGCCGAGGTCGTGAAACTGCCGCTGCCGGGGCATCTGTGGCTGATTGTCGCCGCGATCGTCGTCGGTGTGTCGCAGCTCGTGATGACGAATGCCTATCGGACCCTGCCGGTGTCGCGGGGGTCTTCCATCCAGATGCTGCTGCCGCTGGTGACTGCGGCGGGCGCGTTTTTCCTCTTCGGCGAGCGTTTCTCGGCCGTCGAACTCGCGGGTGCCGCTCTGACGCTCTTCGCCACCTGGCGGGTGGCGGCGGGTCCGAAGCGACGACCGGAGCCCGTTAGCCCGCCGCTGAATCCTGCCAATACCGTCCAATTTCCCGATTTGCCAAAACCATGAAGCCCGCTAGCGTCCGCCCCTTTCCCATGAACCACGTCCTCTCCACCTACGCCCGTTTCCCCGTCACGCTCGTCCGCGGCGAGGGCACCCGCGTGTGGGACGACGCCGGGAAATCCTACCTCGACTTCTGCACCGGCATCGCCGTGTGCGCGCTCGGCCATTGTCCGCCGCGGCTGGTCCGCGCCATCCGCGAGCAGGCCGGCACGCTGATGCACGTCTCGAACCTCTACGGGATCCCGCAGCAGGAGGAACTCGCCCGGATCATCGTGGAAGACCACGTGAAGCTCCCGGGGAGAGTCTTCTTCTCGAACTCCGGCGCGGAATCGAACGACGGCCTCATCAAGAGCGCCCGCAAGTTCGGCCATGCCCGGCCGCTGCCCGATGGCTCGCCGCGTTATGAGGTCATCAGCTTCACCAAGTCCTTCCACGGCCGGACCCTCGGCGGCATCAATGTCACCGGTCAGGACAAGGTGAAGGAGGGCTTCGATCCGCTGCTGCCCGGTTTCCGGCACCTGCCCTTCAATGATCTCGCCGCGCTCGAAGCCGCGATTTCGCCGATCACCGCCGCGGTCTTGTTAGAGCCAGTGCAGGGCGAAGGCGGCGTGAATGTCGCCACGCCGGAGTTCCTGCGCGGCGTCGCGGCGCTGTGCAAGAAACACGACCTGCTGCTCTTGCTCGATGAGGTGCAGACCGGCTTCGGCCGCTGCGGCCCGACCATGGCGTGGCGGGCGATCGCACCGGAGATCCAGCCCGATGGCATCTCGTGGGCGAAGGGCATGGGCGGCGGTTTCCCGCTCGGTGCGTTCTGGCTTTCCGACCGCGCCATCGATGCCTCTGGCAAGCAACTCTCGTCGCTGATGGGTCCCGGCTCGCACGGCACCACCTATGGCGGCAATCCGCTTGCCTGCGCGGCTTCGCTGGCCGTGCTGGAGGAAGTCGCGGAAATGAACCTCCCCGCCAATGTCGCGAAGCAAGAGCAGCGGATCCGCGAAACCATCGCGTCGTGGCAGTTGCCGGTCATCACGGAAGTCCGCGGCGTGGGCCTGCTGTTAGGTGTCGGCCTCGACGTCACCAAGTTCGCCGTGCCCGAGGGCAAACTCCCCGCCGCCTTCGTCTGCGGCAAGGCCTTGGAAGCCGGCCTGCTCATCCCGCCCGCCGGTCCTGAAACCATCCGCCTGCTGCCTCCGCTCAATGTCACCGACGCTGAAGTCGATGAGGCACTCGCCCTGCTGAAGGGCGTGCTCGAAAACCTTTCTCCCGCCCGATCATGAAGCACCTTCTTTCCATCGAAGAACTCACCGCCGCGCAGATCACCGCGTTGCTCGACGATGCGGCTCGCTTGAAAGCCGGACGCGGCCGTCACGAGCAGCCGCTTGCCGGCCAGACCTGGGCCATGATCTTCACCAAGTCTTCCACGCGGACACGAGTGTCCTTCGAGGTCGGCATCCGCGAGCTCGGGGGCTTCCCGATGTTCCTTTCGAAGAACGACATCCAACTCGGCCGCGGGGAACCGATCAAGGACACTGCCCGCGTCTTGGGACGGATGGTGCACGGCTGCATCATCCGCACCTTCGCGCAGCAGGATGTCGTGGACTTCGCGCACTACTCCGACATCCCAACGATCAATGCGCTGACCGATGACGAGCATCCGTGCCAGATCCTCGCGGACTTGCTGACCGTGAAGGAAGCGCTCGGCGGCTGGGAGGGAAAGAAGATCGCCTTCATTGGCGACGGCTTTTCCAACATGACCATCTCGTGGATGTGGGCGGCCAAGCGACTCGGCTTCGAGCTCGCCGTCGCGGCTCCGTCCGCCTATCAGCCGCCCGCGGATTTCCTCGCGAAACTGGACGCGCCGAATGTCACGGTGACCACCGATCCCGCGATCGCCGCCAAGGGTGCGCACGTCATCAATACCGACGTGTGGCTTTCGATGGGCCAGGAAGACCAGCAGGACAAGGAAGACGCCTTCGGGCCCTTCCAGGTGAACTCCGACCTGCTGGCGAACGCCGCGGACGACCACATCGTGCTCCACTGCCTGCCAGCCTATCGCGGCAAGGAGATCACCGAAGAAGTGCTGGAGAAGCACGCCGACGTGATTTTCCAAGAAGCCGAGAACCGCCTGCACGCCCAGAAGGCCGTGCTGGTGGCTTTGGCGAAACGCTGATGCCTCCTTGGCAGCCGCCGGGAAATAATTCAGGAATTGTCGAATCAGCGTCGGGCTCGGAACGTCTGATCGGATTCCATGAAGGCACGTCTCCCGGTGATCCTCATCGGCACCCACCTCCTCGCCTTGGGCGCGGGGTGGTGGTGCCTTGGCCCGTCGCATCCCAAGTCCAGCTCCCCGCGGGAAACGTCACGGTCGAGCAGGCAATCAGAGCGGTCGCCTCGACAGGATCGGCGCGTTTCCGCGGAGGAACTCCTCGCTGCGTATCACGAAACAGATATGTGGGTGGAGGTCTCGAAGCGCCGGACCGGGGCCTTGCAGCTTGCGGAAGCCCCGTCCAATCGCACTCGCGAGGATTATATCCCGCCGGAACAGCGCGCCGCAGAGGTCACCGATATTCCCGGCGCGATGCAGAAGGAGCTCGAAGCAGCGGATGCCGGGAAGTCGTATGACTATAAGCTCGCCAAGGCCTTGGTCGCGCGCTGGATGAAGGAAGACCCGGCCGGCTGCGCCGCTTGGCTCGGACAGATGAAGATGCGGAACGGCTGGGGTGACCCGTTCGCCGCCTTCGCCAAGACCCTGCCTCCGATGGAGCTGCTCAAGCTGATGGAGCAGGGGTGGTTGCAACGGAACCGCCGCTACGGGCTGGAATTTCTGGCGCAGCAGATGGGAGAAGCGTCTGTCGCCGACCTGCCCGCCGTGCTGGCCGCTCTCCGCGATGGAGAGGCCAAGTCATTCCTCGAAAAAGCGTCCGGCAAGGCCCGGGTAGAGGATGCGGCGGCATGGATAGAGTTGCTGGCCGCGGATCCGGAAGGCCTTCGATCCTTGGCTGTGCGATGGATTCAAGGCCCCGGCGCCAACTGGCAGTGGGAGGATGGTGCATGGGTGCCGTTAGGTCGAGATGCGGCCAATTGGCAGGAGAAGTCGGAGCTTCTCTTGGCCGCTGCTGCCGGCACTTCGGCGGAGGAGATCTTCCGGCGCCAATGGGAGGCGGAGCAGCAACGAAGCGACAAGGGCCGGGAACTCGCCCGAATCGCTCGCGAACCTGCGGAAGCGACCGCGGCTTTGGTCGACTTCTATGCCGGCCAGGGCCATGATGAGGCGGAGGCACGGCGACTGGCATCCCAAGCGATCGCGGCGAGCTATCGGGATGGCTTGGAAGTCTGGCAAAAGGAGGCCTGGAGTCAGGACCTGCAACTCAGCTTGCTTGGACAGCGGAAGCTCGACGAAGCGCTCACGGCACGACTTGAAGCCATCGCCACCGAGCTTCCTGAAGTGCTACAGGCGGGCACCCGGAGCCGGACATGGAGAGATGCGATGGTGATCGATGCCACCGCTACCCTGGCGGTCGCTCGCCAGAGTGGCAGAGTCGAGGAGGCTCTGCAAACCGCGACGCAACTGGTGAGCGATTACGATACCTCGCTCGCGATGCGGGCAGAGATTCTTCTCGTTCTGTCCGAGCAAGGGCTCTGGGAGCAGGGTGCCCAATTTCCAATCGCACGATCATTCTACACCGAGTTTCTGCAAGATGATCCTGAAGCAGCCCGGCTCTGGATTGGGCGGCTGCCCGCGCATCTTTCCCAAGCCGTGAAGGAGGTGGCCCGATGAAACCCACGTCGCGTGGCCTTCTGTTGCTCTCGCATGGGGCTCTCATCGTGCTTGGTGGCTGGCTGGCTGCTAAATCTCGAAAATCGCCTGGTCCGACAGTGCCAACACCTGCGCCCGCCGCCATGGTGGAGAAGTCCTCCACATCCGCGTTGGCGGAAGCATCTGCCAATCCAATCTCACGCGCCACGCGAGCTGATTTCCGCGCGGCTTGGGATGAACTTCTGCGTCTTCCCCGCGCGTCGAACGACGAGCCCGGCTGGAACTCCATCAATCTCTTCATCGACTGGTGCGCCGTCGATCCGGAGGGAGCGATTCAAGGACTTGATCGTCTCTACGCTCCACGGTTCGCTCACAATTACTTGAACAATGCGATCAACCACCACGGCGCTGAGCTAGCCCCGGCGCTTGCCAAGCACTGTCGGAGTCTCGAGCGGATGCCCGACTACAAGGTCCGGGGCCCTCTTGGCCGCTCCATGAATGCGCTCGCGAAGAAAGATCCGGAGGCCGCCGCGGCTCTGACCAGCGATCTCCCGCCGGGAGTGCGCGAGGACGTTTACGATTCCCTCTTCGATCAGCTGGACATCACCTCGATCAACCGGATTCTGAACGGCCTGCCGTCCCTTTCCTCCGCGACCGCAGGGGAAAAGAAGAAGGCTTGGATGGAAGTGGCGGGGGCAGTGGATGTCGCCGACTCGCAACGCGGACTTTGGGATTGGATGGCCCAAGCTGAGGACAGCGTCGCTCGCCAAGCCCTCGCGATGGCGGGCATGAACAAGGCTTACGAGGCGGGAGACTGGTCTGGCTTCTTCGATGCCGTGGAGCGCATGGGTGAGCCCGCTCGTGCTGAAGTGCGGGATCTCTTGCGCGAAGCCACACGTGGCTCCAGCTATCGTCCCGAAGCCCGTGCCGCGATATCCGCGGAATGCCAGCGGCATGGGCTGGAGAACTGGATCGAAGAACCAATCGCGAAGTAGGGCTCTATGAAGAACGCCTTTTGATGGCTTCACGGAGGACCGACAGCCCCTCTGCCTCACGGCGGGTCAGCGTGGGATCCTTGTCCAGATCCACGAAGTAGAGCCCGAAGTCGGTGTTCGGATCGAAGGCATGACCCCACTCGCGGTTGGAGGTGATCGACCAGTAGTTGTAGGCTTTCACCGGCACGCCTTTCGCCAGCGCGCGTTCGACTTGGGCGAGGTGCGCCTTGATATAGGTGCCGCGGGTCATGCCGTCGGCCTCGGGCACGCAGCCGTTTTCCACGATGAGGATCTCCTGGTCCGGGAACCAGCGATGGAAGCGTTGCAGCGCATGGAACAAGCCCTCCGGCCACACCGGGGCTGTTAGAAAGCGGCCGTGTGCGGCATCTTCCAACAGGCGGAACTTGTGCAGCCGCCATGTCGGCAAGCCCCAGTAGTAGTCGAGGCCGACGAAGTCCTGCGCGCCGATCGCTTCATCCGGGCAGAGCTCTTCGGGCAAGCGCCCTGAGATCCCGAGATACCACCAGTTCGCGTTCGCGATCAAACTGGTGGTGCCCCAGAAGCGCCATGCCCAGTTCAGCCAGCCGGACTTGCTTTCCAATACCTCCAGCCGCTCGACCGGTTCCAGCGGCACGATGTCGAGCTTCGCCTCATCGCCGAGCACTTCGCGGGCGATGCGCCGGGCGAGCTTCATTTCCAAGCCGTCGACGGCGCAGGCCGCGGACACGCCGGACGCATCGGTGCGCAAGCCGACGCGCAAGCGCCCGCGCCGCCGGATGCGCCGGAGGTCGCGGCTCGTGGAAAGATGATCCGGCAATGAGTCGCCGCCGCTGAAGACCTCGTGCAGTGACAGCGGCCGGTGAGCTTCCTTGGCCACCGCTTCGGGGTGGGAAATCCATGGCACGCTGCAGGCGAGTTCCAAGTCGTGCTGGAATTGCTCCACCGCCCGGTTCACGCGGTCCATCAGGCGCTGGTGGCCATGCGGCGCGACCACCACGTAGTGCTCGTCGCTCAAGCCTGTCGCGAGAAAGCGGAAGCGCTCGCGGTCGTTCAGCTCGAAGGGCAGCAGGAAAAACGCGTCGCCATACACCGCGGCGACCTTGCCCGCGACGAGCGAACTACGAGCATCATCGTAGTTCGCGAACACCTTCTTGCGGGCTTGTGGCGGCAAGTCGCGCCGCCAGCCTTCCGGTTGGTTGCCCACGGCCACCACGCCCACCACTTTTCCCGCCAGCGAGGCGAGGTCCTTTCCTTCAAATCCAGCCAGCGCCAGCACCGCCTTGCCGGTGCGCAGGTAGGGATCGCTGAATTCGAAGCGGGTCGGGTCACCTTCCGTCACGCCACCGATCACCAGATCGACATCGCCGCGCTCGCTGACCAGCGCGCCCTTGGTCGTGAACTTGAAGACCGCCTCGGAAAGCCGACGGTGACAAGCTCCCCAGTCGGCGAGCTTCTGGAGCCAAGTCGGGAAGCCCGTGACCAATGGGTTCACCCCGACCTTCGCCGCGGGATGCCGTTCGCGGATCGCCCGCCGTGCCCGGGCGTGCGCGCGGAACAAGCTCGGGATCAGCTTTCCCACCGCCTCCGCCTCCGCCTCGACATCGCTGCCACGCGGCAAGCCGGGCGGCATGTAGTAGCGGTTCTGCCACCACGGCTTGATGTAGCCGAAGGTGAGCTGGCTCGGTTCGTTGAAAGTGATCCACCAGTCAACGAGATCGCCCAGCGCCTCCGCGACCTTGGCGGCATAGCGGGCGAACAGGTCGGGAAATCTCTCGCCGATCATCCCGCCATGCTCGCGTTCCAGCCACGCCGGCCAGACGAAGTGATGGAGCGTGACCATCACCTGCATGCCGTGCGAGCGAATGCACGCGGCGACCTCGCGATAGTGGTCCAGCGCCCGTTGTTCGAACACGCCTTCGCCCGACTCGACCCGCGCCCAGGCGATCGAAAAGCGGAACAACTTGCAGCCCGCCGCCGCTGCCGCCCCGATATCCTCCTCGTAGCGGTTCCAGAAATCCGTGCCCTGTCCGCGCGGGGTCAGCCCTTGGTGGCGTTCCCATAAGTCCCACACATCCTCGCGCGCCGGATCGTGCGCCTCCACCTGGTGGTCGGCGTTCGCGGTCCCGAAGAGGAAGTCGGGGGGAAATGGCACGCCGCGAAGGTGGAATGTCGCAAGCCTCCGGCAAAGCCCGGAAAGCGGTCGAACGACACCGTCACCGCGGAAGGCGCTTCAATGAATCGTCCGCACGATCACCCGCGTCGCGCCGGCTTTCAGGGCCAGTGCTTCGGCCTTCTCCGGGCCGGCCACGCAGGCGGCGGTGGCGAGGGCGTCGCTGGTGGTGGCGGTCGGCGCGATGATGCTCACGGCGATACGCTCCGTCAGCCCGAGGCCGGTCGCCGGGTCGAGGATGTGCGAGTAGCGCTTGCCGCCGATCTCTGTGAACTGATGGAGGTCGCCGGACGTGGAGACGGCACAGTTCGCCAGCTCGACGACTTCCTCCGGCTTTTCCTCGTTGAAGGTCTGAAGCCCCACGCGCCATGCGGTTTTGCCCGGCGGCGGGTCGCCAAGCCGCAGGTCGCCGCCGGCCGCGATGCAGGTGCGGGGAAAGCCGGCCTTCACCATCACCGCGAGCATGCGATCCGCCGCGAAGCCCTTGGCGATGCCGCCGAGGTCGAGCTGCATGCCCGGTTTTGCCAGCAGGATGGTGGAGGCCGCGGCGTCCCACGTGGCGTGCTTCCACCCGCTCGCTTCGCGGGCTTTTGCGAGATCGTCGGGAGCCGGCAGTTGGCGCGTGCGACGGCTTTCCCGCCACAGCTTGGTCAGGCGGCCGAGCGTCGGGTCAAAGGCGCCGCCGGAGGCCTCGGCGAGGTGGAAGGAGGCGGTCAGCAAATCGGCGAGTACCGGCGACACCGCGGTCGCCCGGCCGGTCGGCAAGCGCATCAACTCGCTCTCCTTCAGATAGTCGGAGGCGATTCGGTTGACTTCTTCCCCCACGGCAAAGGCCTCGTCGGCCGCCTTGCGGGCGGCATCTTCGTCTTCTCCGTGACAGGTGACGGCGAAGCGCGTGCCCATCAGCGGACGCTCGAAGACAAAGCGGCGTTCCTCCGCTTGCAGGCAGATGGGAAGTAACAGCGTGATGCAAAGGCGGAGGAATATGATCATAAGTGCGAGACATTCACTCGCGCGGGAGGTTTTCAGGGTAACCCACCCAGGCCATCGACAACGCACGGGATTTGACGTAATTGTCATAAAGGCACTAGGAAAGTCACTTTTTCGATGTATTCCGGCGCTCGTTTCCCCCGACCCTCGACAAACCCATGAAGTTCCCCTGCCGCGTCGCGTGGATCGCGATCGCCCTCCTGTGCCGCCTTGCCGCCTCTCCGGTAGCGATCGGTGATCCGTCATTTGAAGGAAATTCAATCACGGCCGGTCAATGGACCAACGACGTGGGTCCCGAGTGGACCGGGACCGGGGGATCGAGTTCGGGCAATGCGTTCGAGGAATACGTCACCGGCTTCGCGGCGGACGGGACCGACCACCTCGGGATGAATCTCGGCCACGATGTCTGGCAGGACCTCGCCGTCACCTATCAGTCGAACACGCGATACACCCTGACCGTCGCGGTGGGGAACCGCAGCGGCAGCACCCAGCCGGGAAACCAGAGCCAGTACCTGCTGGCGGACTCGGAGGGAACGATTTACGGGACGGGGATTTTCAACGCCACGACGTTGGCGTCCCAGACGTTTGGCGACGCGCCTGCGCTGGTCTTCAATACGCCGGACAATCCCGCGGCCGTCGGCAAGACGGTCCGCATCTTGCTCCAGGCACGCGGCAACGGGCGCTCTCACTTCGACCACATCCGGCTCGATGCGGCCTCGCTGGTGCCACCGGGTGCCGCCACGGTGGTGAGTCAGCCCGCGTCGGCGCTCACGGCCACCAGCGCCACGCTGAACGGGCAGGTGACGGACGTCGGCAATGGCGCGCCTTCCATCACCTTCTTCTGGGGCACCACGGACGGCGGCCCCGCGGCGGCGGGCTGGCAGCACTCGCTGACGCTGGCCGGCACCCACTCCGGCAGTTATTCCGGCGGAATCAGCGGGCTGGCACCGGCCACCACCTACTACTTCACCAGCCGGGCAACGAATGTCGCGGGTGACTCGTGGGCGCTCTCGTCCGGCAGCTTTGAGACGCCGGCGTTGCCGCCATCCGTCGCGAACGTCGCGGCCACCGACATCGGACCTGCCACCGCGACGGTCGGCGCGAACGTCACCGCCACCGGCGGAGAGATCCCGGCGGTGACGATCTATTACGGACCCGCTGACGGCGGCACCACGGCGGCGAATTGGGCGTCATCGGTCAGCCTCGGCCAGCTTTCCGGCGCCGCGACCACGACGCTTGGCGGGCTTTCCCCCGGCACCACCTACCATTTCCGCGCCTTGGCGCAAAACGGCGGGGGGCAAGCGTGGGCGGCCGCGACGTCCAGCTTCGCCACGCCCGCGGTCACGCTGGCGGCGGTGACCAATCACAGCGCGGAAGGGATCACCGGCACCACGGCCAGCCTCCGCGGGGAAGTGACGGCGACCGGTGGCGATGCGCCGGTGGTGACGCTTTTCTACGGCTCCACGAATGGCGGGACGAATCCCGCCGCGTGGTCGTCCTCGGTGAACCTAGGCGTCCAGAGCGGGGACTTCAGCCAGTTCGTCAGCGGTCTTTCACCACAGACCACCTACTACTTCCGTAGTAGGGCGGTGAATGCGGCCGGCACCGCGTGGGCCGCTTCCGCGGCGAGCTTCACCACCACGCCGCTGGTTCCAAACACCGCGGTGATCAACGAGATCCACTACCGTCCGGCGGACAAGACCAGCCTCGAGGAATTCATCGAGCTGCACAACCCTGGCGATGCCGCGCTGAATCTCTCCGGCTGGACGCTTTCGGATGCGGTGACGTTTACCTTCCCCGGTGGCACCACACTGCCGGCCGGCGGCTATCTCGTCATCGCGGAGAACCCCGCCGTGATCCTGTCCAAGTATGGCAAGTCCGCGCTGGGTCCATGGACCGGTAAACTCAACTCGACCGGCGAGCGCATCGACCTGAAGGACGCCGGCGGGGTGCTGAAGGACAGCGTCGAATACGGGGTCGGCTTTCCGTGGCCGACCGGCCCGGACGGCGCGGGGAACTCGGCCGAGTTGATTCATCCCGGCCTCGACAACGACCTCGGCGGCTCATGGCGCGCATCCGGTTCCGCCGCCGTGCCACCCGTGACCTACATCGCCAGCCAAGCGACCGGCTGGAAGTACAAGAAGGGAACCGCCGAGGCGTCCAGCCCGGTCGATGCCTGGCGCGCCACCGCCTACAATGACAGCGCGTGGCTCACCGGCCAAACAGGCATCGGTTACAACGACCCCGGCGTGCTGACCACGCTTTCGGACATGCAGAACGGCTACCGGAGCGTGTATTTCCGGAAGAGCTTCACGGTGGCAGCAGGCTCCATTCCGTCGCTGCTCCGGCTGCGTCTCCGTGTGGACGACGGTTGCGTGGTTTGGATCAATGGCACCGAGGTGGATCGCCTCAATGTGACGACCAGCGGCCAGCTCGCCTACAATCACCTCGCGAACGGGGCCCATGAAAACGCGTGGGAGGAAGTCGTGATCAACAACGCCGACAGCTTCCTCCTCGGCGGCACCAACGTGATCGCGGTCCATGCCTTGAATGCCAGCGACGGAAGCTCGGACTTCTCGATGGACCTTGAGCTTATATCCGCTGCCAGCGCGTCCGCCGCGCCCACGCCCGGCTCGGTGAATTCGGTGAAAGCGGCCGCAACCGTCATTCCGCCGCAGATCCGCCAGGTGGATCATTCGCCGGTCACGCCCGCGCCCGGTCAGCAAGTCACCATCACCGCGAAGATCACGGACCCGGAGGGGATCGGCACGGTCAATCTCGCCTATCAAACCGTCGATCCCGGCAGCTACATCCGCCTGACCGATGCCGCCTACGCCACGTCGTGGACCACGGCGCAAATGAAAGACAATGGCCTGAGCGGCGACGCCACCGCGGGCGACTCGATCTACACCGTCCGCCTTCCCGCGAGCGTCCAAACGAACCGCCGCCTGGTCCGCTACAAGATCACGTTTTCCGACAGCCAGGGCAACACCGCCACCGTTCCCTATCCGGACGACCAGCAGCCGAACTTCGCCTACTACGTTTATAGTGGATTGCCGGCGTGGAAGGGCGCCTTCCGGCCCGGCTCGACCACGTTGCAAACGTTTCCCGCCACGCTGTTGGATGATCTTCCGGTCTATTCGCTGATCGCGAACGGAACCGATGTGATCAATTCCCAGTACGTCAGTGGCTCGGATGCCGTCCGTTTCCGCGGGACTTTCGTGTATGACGGGGAAGTTTACGACCACATCGAATTCAAGAACCGCGGCGAGGCATCGACCTACGTCTCGGGGAAGAACAAGTGGCGCTTCTTCTTCAATCGCTCCCGCGACTTGCCGGCGAAGAACAACTTCGGCGAGGATTATGCGGAAAAGTGGGGCTCCTTCTCGGGCGACGCCTGCGCCAGCCCGTGGGCAGCGCTGCACCGCGGCGCGGCGGGAGTCGAAGAAGCCTCGTCCTACAAGATCTTCCAGCTCGGAGGACTGCCGTCGCCCAATACCCACTACTACCACTTCCGCGTGGTCCGCGGCGCGACGGAAACGCCCACCGCCGGAACCACTATCAGCGACCCGATCGGCAATGCGGACGGCCAGTACGCCGGCGACTTCTGGGGCCTCTACCTCGCCGTCGAGCAGCCGGACGGCTCATTCCTCGACGAGCGCGGCCTGCCGGATGGCAGCGTGTACAAGATCGAGGCCAGTGCCGGCGACAAGAAGAACCAGGGTGCCACCCAGCCGGTCGATTCGTCCGACTGGAACGCTTTCCGGGACGCCCACGTCAGCGCCAATCCCACCGAGTCCTGGTGGCGCGCGAACATGGACATGGAAGCCTACTACTCCTTCCACGCGCTCAACCGGCTGACCGGCAACGTGGACCTCCGCGGCGGATACAACCACTACTTCTACCATCGCTCCTCCGACAACCGCTGGGTGCCGATGCCGTGGGACCTGGACATGATGTTCATCGCCAAGACCCACTGGAGCACCTCCATCAATGGCACCAGCTATCCGGGCGTGATCCACGCCTACAAGTCGATCCTCCAGAACCCGGCGCTGGCGCTCGAGTACCGCAATCGCGCGCGGGAGATCCTCGACCTGTTGGCCGGCGACAACACGACGGGGGGAGGCCAGTTCGGGCAGCTCCTCGACGAGTTCGCCTCGATCGTCAATCCCGCGGGGCAGGCACTCACCTGGGCGGACGCCGATGCCGCGATGTGGAATCTTCACCCACGCACGCAGGGCACCGACGGCAACACCAGCGGCCAGACCAGTCACAAGGGGAACTTCTACCGCACCAGCTTCTCCGACAGCCGGATGGGCGGCGGGTGGACCCGCTGGCTGCGCAGCGCCGGGTCCTCCGGCACCATGGAGCACGAGGACACCGTGATCTACCTCCGCGACTACGCGACCAATGCCTGGCCCGGCGGGTCGTGGTCCGTGAACAATGGCAACCAGCTCGGCTACGGCTACCAGTACCTCGCCGCGGATGCCGCCGACACCGCGATCCCGCAGCGGCCGGTGGTCACCGCCACGGGCGATCCGTCGTTCCCGGCAAGCGACCTGACCTTCACCTCGTCCGCCTTTGCCGATCCTCAAGGAACGGGCACCTATGCCAGAACCCAGTGGCGGCTCGCGGAGATTTCGGGGCCCGGCGTGACCGGTTTCGTGGCCGGCACGCCGCGGGAGTACGAGATCAATAGTATCTGGACGCACGAATCCACCGCTGCGCCGGGGTCGGTGACCATTCCCTACGGCACTGCCACTCCGGGGAAAACCTACCGCGTCCGGGTCCGGCATCAGGACAGCTCGGGCCGTTGGAGCCGCTGGTCTGCCCCGGCGCAGTTCGCCGTCAGCACGCCGCCGCCCGGGCTGCTGATGCACTACTGGAACTTCAATGCGCTCAATCCGGCCAATCTTCTCAACGTCACGGAAACGATCGGTGGCGGGACCATCACGCCGGCCTTGACCAACGGCGCGGCGGTGGTGGATGACAATGGCGAGGACTTTTTCGCCGAGAATGCCCGTGACGGCGATCCTGCGGGCAAGCATCTCCGCGTGAACAACCCGCTCGGCGCGACGCTGACTTTCGCGCTGCCCACCACTGGCTATGAAAACGCCGTGGTGAAGTATGAGACCCGCCGTTCCGGCCAGGGCGCGGGCTTGCAGAATGTCAGTTACACCACCAACGGCAGCACTTGGGTTCCACTGACTACGATCACCGTAGTAGATGGGACGCCGGTGCTGCAGATACTGGATTTCCGCAGCGTCGCCGCAGCCAATGACAACCCGCTCTTTGCCGTACGCATCACGTTCCAACAGGGAGCAGGCGGCACGGCGGGCAACAACCGCTTCGACAACTTCACGGTCGAAGGAGACGAACTCGATGTGCAACCGGGCACCTATGCCTATTGGCGGAACGAATGGTTCACTGGCACGGATCGTTTCGACGAAGGTGTCTCCGGGCCCGAGGCGACGCCGGCCGGCGATGGCGTTCCCAATATCATGCGCTATGCCCACGGCGTCGGACCCTACGATCCGGTCGCCCACCTGTTGCCGGTGCTGGTCAAAGCCGGTGGCACCCACCAGTTCCGTTTCCGCTTCGACCCGGCACTCACGGACCTGGTGTGGAAGGTGAAGGCCTCGAACGATCTCGGCACTTGGCCCGGCACCCTTTTCGATTCCGCTGTCGGGCCGATACCGCCGTTGGATAACGGATGGCTGCCGGTCACGCTGCCGGCATCGCTCACGGGAAATCCATCGCCGGACCCGCGGATCTTCGCGCGGCTGGAAGTGCAGCTCGCGAGCCCGTGAGATAAGATCGTCGCCGATAGTCGATCTGCCCTCCCATGAACGACCGCGTAGCGGTCAAGGAAGGTAGTAACGGTCTGCGCCGTCACTTGAGGTGAAGCGGGAACCAAGGGCTTTGCCCGTCGGCTCAATCGTCGAGGAACTTGCCGGGATTGAGGATGCCCTGCGGATCGAGCGCATCCTTCAGCGCGAGGTGCACGTCGAAGGCGACGTCGCCGAGCGCCTGATGGATCCACGGTTTCTTCGCCAGGCCGATGCCGTGTTCGCCGGTGATCGCGCCGCCGTGGTCGAGCACCCAGGCGAAGAGCAAGTCGAGCGCCTTCTCGGCCTTCTCGCGCGTGGCGGGATCCTCGAAGCCGGCGACCATGAGATTGGTGTGGATGTTGCCATCGCCGGCATGGCCGAAGCAGGCGACCGGGATGCCGGTGTCTTCCTCCAGGCGCCTTGCGAAATCGACCAACGCCACCAGCTTCGAGCGCGGGACCACGATGTCCTCGTTGAGCTTGGTCAGGCCGGTGTCGCGCAGGGAGTAGGAAAACTCGCGCCGCAACTGCCAGATCGCCTCGCACTCGGCTTCCTTGGTCGCGCGGTCGATGCGGGTCGCGCCCACTTCTTCTAACAGGGCTTCCAACTCCTTCAGCTCGCTCTTCACCGCCGCCGGCCGGCCGTCGATCTCGACGATGAGGTGAGCCTGGCCATCCGGCAGCTTGTCTTCGCCGAGCCGCTTGCGTGCCGCGGCCAAGGTGAAGCCGTCGGTGATTTCCAAGGCCGACGGCAAGTGGCCGCGGTTGAGGATGGTCTGCACCGCCGCCGCCGCCGCGGGAAAGTCGCCGAAGACCGCCGCCAGCATGGCGCGTGAGGCTGGCTTGGGAATGAGTCGCAGCGTGATTTCCGTGACCACGCCGAGCATGCCTTCGGAACCGGTGAACAGCCCGCACAGGTCGAAGCCGGTCTTGTTCTTGTGGACGCGGCCGCCGCAGCGCATCACGCGGCCATCGGCCAGCACGACTTCCAGGCCGAGGACGTAATTACGGGTGACGCCGTACTTCAGGCAACGCGGGCCGCCGGCGTTGGTGGCGATGTTGCCGCCGATCGAGCACTCCTTCAGCGACGCCGGGTCCGGCGGGTAGTCCCAGCCGACCGCGCGCGCGGCGTTCTGCAACTCCACCGTGATCACGCCGGGCTGGACCACCGCCACGCCGTCGGCGGGATTGATCTCCACGATGCGGTTCATCCGCGCGACCGAGAGCACGATCCCGCCGGTCACCGGCACGCAGCCACCGACATAGCCGATGCCCGCGCCGCGGGTGGTCACGGGAATGTTCCGCCTGGAAGCGAAACGCAGCGTTTTCGACACGTCCTGCACGGATTCGGCGAAAACGACCACGTCCGGCGGATTCCGGGCATACCACTTGTCGGCGGCGTGTTCCTCCAGATCGGCGGCGCGGACCGAGACCTTCCCCGGACCTAACAGATCACCAAGCTGCGCGGCGATCGCCGCCACGGTAAGCTCGGGCTCTTCCTCCGGCGCCGGTGCGGCTGCCGTGTCGGCCGGCGTGGGCTTGTCGAGATCCTCAAAGAGGTCCCCTTCGTCATGGTCGCCGCGGCCACGCTTTTCTTGGCGGGCGGCACTGCCGTGGGTAATCCAGGTCGGACGTTTGGGCGGAAGGGACACGACCAAGGATTTCCCCGGCATGCCGTCCGGTCAACCCGCGAGCTTGTCGTGGCGGCGGCCAGGCAAAACGGGCCTTCCTTTATTTCAGCGGCAGGGTCGTCGCCTTGCCGTCGGGCGAGTTGCCGACGATGCGGTTGTTCTTGAAGGACTGGATCACGCCCTTGCCGATCTTCTTGAGGCCGTCGGCGACGTTGAAGGCGATGGTGCAGTTCGTGAGCACGGCGCGACCGCGATCCGCGACCGCGACACCGGTGCCGCAGCCTTGGATGCGGGTATTGTCCAACAGCGCCGCGCTGGCCGCGCCTTCGAGCGGCGCGAGCGACACGCCCTCGCCGCTGCATTCCTGAATGTGGCAATCGCGCAGGAAAATCTGCGTGCCGGTGGCGGCGGACGTCGTCTCCACGATGCCCTGCTGGAAGTTCTCGATGCGGCAGTTCTCGAGGTACACGGCGCCGGCATTGAGGATCTTCACGGCGGCCAGGCTGGTGTCCAAGCCTTCGAACTGGAGGTTGCGCAGGATCACCACGTCCGTGTCGGCAGCGTCGATAACCACGCCGTTGGTGCCCGAAACGAGGATGTTTCCTTCCATCCCGCCGCCGTCGATGGTGATCGACTTGGTGATCGTGACACCGCCGTAGCTGCCGGGATCGAGGACATTGATCACGCCTTTCGCGGTCGTCTTGTCGATCACGCCAGCGAAGGTCTTGCACGGGGCGGTGCGGCTGCCGGGGTTAGCGTCGTCGCCGACGCCGGAGACCCAGGTGCGGGTGGCTTGGGCGGAGGCGGTGGCGGCCAAGGCCACCAGGATGGCTGCGGAGAGGGAGGTAAGAAGCTTCATGCCGGGTGGACCCTGCCGGATCATTAAGCCTACCGCAAGATCAGAGGCCTTGAAGTGTCTCACGTGATCGCGGGATGCGCATCGCCGCACACCGATTGACATTGGCAGCGGTGGCCGCGTTGATCGCCGCGCGTGTTCTTCCGGATCCTGCTCGATGTCTGCGCGCCGATTTTCCTGATCGTCGGCGCGGGCTGGCTGATGGACCGCAAGTTCAAGCTGCACCTGGAAACCCTGGTGAAGCTGAACATCTACCTGATGGTTCCGGCCTTCATCTTCACCCGCGTGGTGAGCGCGGAACTGGGCGGCACCGAGGCGCTGCGCATTGCGGGATTCACGCTTGCGACCATCGCGTTGATGTTCGTCGGCAGCGCCATCGCGGGCCGCCTGTGCCGGATGGAGGCGCGGGGAAGGCAGGCGCTTTCGCTGGCCTCGATGTTCTACAACTGCGGCAACTACGGGCTGCCGCTGGTGACGCTGGCCTTCGGCAGCTACGCCGCCGCGGTGCAGATCTTCGTCCTCGCGACGATGAACATCTCCACCTACACCGTCGGGCTTTTCCTCGCCCAAGCGCGCGGCGAAAGCCCCGGCTCGCACCGCAAGGCGCTGATGAAAATGCTGCGCCAGCCCACGCTTTACGCGATGGCGGCCGGGCTCATTTGCCGCGGCCTCGGCGTGCGGGTGCAGGAGTGGATCTGGCTGTGGCAGCCGGTTGATTTGATCCAAGCCGGGCTGATCGGCTTCGCGTTGGTCACGCTGGGCGTGCAGATGTCGCAAACCAAGCCCGCCCCGTTCCGCGCGCCGCTCCTGTCGGCGATCCTGCTGCGGCTGGTCATTTCCCCGGCGCTGGCGGTGTTGCTGGCGATGGCATTCGGCTTTTCACGCGAGGTTTCCGCCTCGCTGATCCTCGCCGCCGCGGCCCCGACGGCGGTGAACACGGCGTTGCTCGCCCATGAGTTTGGCGGCGACGTCTCCTTCGCCACCTCGGCGGTCTATTACAGCACGCTCATCAGCCTGATCACCACGCCGGCCCTGGTGTACGTGCTGAAGCTGTGGCTGGTGTGACGGTCATTCCACCACCCGGAAGCCCAGATCGGGCCGGCGCAGGGCGCGGTCGGCGGTCCATTCGCGGGCGGTCGCGCCAGAGGAGGGCTTGAGGTAGGAGCCGCCCATCAGCACCCAGTTTTTCTCGCCGAGCGGGTTGGCGGGATTGAGGGATTGGCTCCGTGTCCACTCGGCCACCGAGCCGGCCATGCCGAGCAAACCGGCCGGGGTGCGGTCGGTCGGCGCGATCTCCTGCACCGGTCCCCAGCCAGCGGGGCGCAGGGACGAGGGCTCGGGAAGCTGGAGGCGCATGGCGGCCCACCATTGTTCCTCGGTCGGCAGGTGCACGGTCTTCCATTCGCAGTAGGCCATGGCGTCCCACCAATCGACATTCACGATGGGACAGTCGCGGCTGATGACGCGCCCCTGCCATTGACCGCCGCTCTTGATCGCGGCGAGCATGTCGGCCCAGCCGTCGGGCTCGTGGCCGGCCTTTCCCGCCGGCTGGCTGGCGTGATCGTAGGCCGTCTGGCGGTCGGCGGGCAGCGTGGCCAGGATTTTGAGGAACTCCTCGTACTCGCCAATCGTGACCTCGTGGGCGGCGATGGCGAAGGCTGGCAGAGCGGTGGTGCCGCCGTCGGGCAAGGGGTGATTGCCGGGTGGGATGGTGACGGGCGATGGCAACGCGGCGGTCGCCTTGCCGCTGCCCTTGCCTTTCAGGGCCAAAACGCCGACCCCGGCGGCAATCGCCACCGCAGCCAAGCTGAGCACCAGCGGTAGCGGCGATTTTTTCGGCTGGGCGCGCGCGGTCGGCGGTGCCGCGGCGGCCGGAGCCTCCGCGAGCTGCTGCTCGATCTGCTCGGCATACGAACGGACCTCCGTCCACGTCAGCGAACGATCAAGCCCTTCGCCGCGCATCCACGCGAGCAGCGTGAGCATCCGCGACGCGCCCGGGCGGCCGTCGGCCACCAAGGGGACGAGTTCGCGACCAAGCGCCACGACGTCGGCGGTCGAACGCCCCGGCTCGCGCTTGCCGGCGCGGGCGAGATTGGCCACGCGGACGACGCCGTGGCTGTCGAGGAAGACATCCCCCGCGTGCATCGCGGTGGTGGAGGTGCCATCCGACTCCAGCGTCAGCGACGCTTCGGCGACCCGGCGCAGGATGTGGGCGACTTGGGCTGGCTTCATCGCCTCCCGCGCGTGGAGCCGGTCGGCCAGCGAGGCACCGGGCAACCGCTCCAGCGCCGCGAAGCAGTGGTCGGGCAGCGTGACCGCTTCATAGACCGAGCCGATCAGCGGGTGATCGACGGCGGCCTGCGCGCGGACATCGGCGAGGAAAGCATCGCGCGAGTGGAGCGCGGTCGGCTTCAGCTCGATGACCACCACCGTCCGGCGGATGGACTGTTGCTCGGCCAGCCATGTGAGGGAGGTCGGGCTTTCGGCGAGGACCTCGTCGAGGCGGTAGTCGCCAATGATGGTGCCGGCGCGGAGGCGAAAGTCGTCCATGAAGTCAGATCAGGGAGGAGGGGGCGGCAGGTTGCCGTTCGGGTCGGCCGGCCGGTTCGGCTGGAAATCGCCCTCGCGGGTCGGCAACAGCGGCGCGGCTGGATTGATCATGTCCTCGGTGAGGAATTCGGGCATCTGGTCCCAGGGATTTCCCCCCTGCTGCTGTTGTTGTCCTGCCGGGCCGCGTGAAGACAGGTGCCGTGGCCAAGAGGCGAGGTCCAGGACTTCGCCCTTGTAGATCAATTCCACCACTTGACCGTAGTACTCGCGTTTTCCGAACAGGTGCTCCTGCTGGAGGTCATCCTTGGGAATGATGTAGGGGAAACGGATCAATTCCTCGCCGGTGGCGAAATCGAAGGGCAGGGAGGGGTACTCGATCCGGTCGTTCGGCACTTGTGTCACGGATTCGAGGATCTCCCGCTTTCCGCCCTTCATGACGGAGTCGAAGAATCGCACCCGGACTTCGAGATCGCCGTCCTCGATTTTCGCTTCGGAGCTGGCGTGGATCGGCACCGTGACCACCACGCGCTGGCCTTCCTCGTGGTCGTCGTCCTTGAAAATCCGCACGCGGCCGAGGGCCATCGCGCCGCGCAGGTCGGCGGGCATCGCGATCCCGTTCGCCAGCTTTTCGCCAGCCAGCGAGTAAAGGGAACCCGCACCGGTGGTGCCGAGCCCAAGGATCTGCTGGTAGGCATCGGCCGCCAGGTCGGCCAAGGCCGGGTCGGCGGCGGCCATTTCTTCGTAAATCAAAGCTTTCTCGTAGAGCACGTTCGGATCCTTCGGAGCGAGATCGAGCGCCGACTGGACCTTGGTGATCGCCGTGGCCATGTCGTCGGCGAGGCGGGCCTTGCGGGCTTCGGCCACCATTCGCTCCACCACCGGGTCCGCGATCGCCGGGACCGACAAGGGCCGCGGCGGTGGCAAGGGCGTGGTTTCGGGCAAGGGCGGCAATTCCACTGCCTTCGGCGTCGGCGGGGCCACGGCCACCGCGGGCGGCGCGGCTTCAGGCGCCACGGTGATAATCTTCGCCGGCACCACCTTCTCCACGATCTTGACCTCCTGCGCCCGCTCGACGCGTGCTGCCAATGCCACGCCAGCGGTCAGGAGCTGGCCAAAAGCGACCAGCGCCAGCACCCAGCAGGACAGCCGGAACACGAGATCGGACCGCAAGTGACGGGACATGTGCGGCACGCTAGGCGGCCGAAATCGGCGACGCAAGCAGCGACCTCGCCTCCTTCCCGGGGGCGATTGCGTATGCGAACCGGTGGCTTGAGGAGATCAGCGGATCTGTTTGGCGCCCCAACGGGGCACAATGAAATAGCCCGGGGCGCGATAGCGCAGCCCCGGGTCTATAGGCCCGCATGATGCCGCCCTGAATTGGGCGGGATGGGGTACGAAGTACCAAGCGGATGGTTTCACCGGCCCCATCGCCGCCCTTCAGGCGGCCAAAGCTCATCCATCGTCAACCTGGGGCTGCGCTATCGCTTGCCCCAGGCTATTTCATTGCCGCGCCTTGGCGCTAAACACATGCAGATCAGCGGATCTCCGTCGCGCCGAAGTAGGGTACCAGCGCGTCCGGAATCCGGATCGATCCGTCCGGCTGCTGGTACTGCTCCAGAATCGCCACGTAGAGCCGCGGCAGGGCGGTGCCGGAGCCGTTCAGGGTGTGGCAGAAGCGGTTTTTCCCTTCGGCATCCTTGAAGCGGAGCTTCATGCGGCGGGCCTGGTAGTCGGTGAAGCAGGAGCAGCTCGAGACTTCGAGATACTTCCCGTGGCCCGGGGCCCAGACCTCGATGTCGTAGGTCTTGGCGGAGCCGAAGCCAAGGTCGCCGGTGCACAGCTCGATGGTCCGGTAGTGCAGGCCGAGCTTCTCGAGTGCCGCCTGGGCGTGGCCTAACAGCTCCTCCAGCACCGCGAACGAGACGTCGGGGTGGACGATCTGGACCAGCTCCACCTTGTCGAACTGGTGCATGCGGATGATGCCGCGGTTGTCGCGGCCCGCGCTGCCGGCCTCGCGGCGGAAGCACGGGGTGTAGGCGCACAGGCGCTTCGGCAGGTCGCTTTCGTGGAGGAGCGTGTCGCGATAGAGGTTGGTCACCGGCACCTCCGCGGTGGGCGCGAGGAAGAGCTGGTTGCGGCCGTCTTCACCGGCGTCGGTGCCATACATGTCGTCCTCGAATTTCGGGAGCTGGCCGGTGCCTTCCATGCACTCGCGCAGAACGACGTGCGGGACGTTCACTTCTTCGTAGCCGTTTTCGCCCGACTGAAGATCGAGTAGGAAATTGATCAGCGCGCGTTCGAGTTTCGCACCCTTGCCGCGATAGACAGCGAAGCCGGAGCCGGCGATGCGCGTGGCATCATCGAGCGAAATGATGCCGAGCGCCTCGGCGAGCGTCAGGTGATCCTGCGCCCCGGCGATCTCCGGTTTCTCGCCCCAAGTGCGGACGACCGGGTTGGCGGTCTCGTCCTCGCCCACCGGACAGGCGGGGTGGGGGAGGTTGGGGATTTCCATCAGCAGTTCGGCCTGCCGGGTGCCGGCGGCTTCTGACTCGGCGTCGAGCGCGGCGATCTTGTCGTTGATTCCCCGCACGGCGGCTTCGATGGCCGAGGTGTCCTCGCCCTTGCCCTTGAGCATGCCGATCTGCTTGGAGGTGCTCTTCCGCTCGGATTGGAGCTGCTGCTTTTCGGTCTCGGCCTTGCGGCGGGATTCGTCGCAGGCGAGCACTTCGTCAATGAGCGTCCAATGATTGCCGCCGCGCGCTTTGAGGCGCTCGCGGACGGCATCGGTGTGTTCGCGGATCTCGCGGATGTCGAGCATGGCGCGGCGAGCCTTAGAGCATCGCCGGGCGGTCGTCCATCGCCCTACTTGGAAAATTGGGTCACGAGGAAGTAGATGATCACCAGCAGCAGCAGGCCGCCGATCACGGCGAGCAGGTTGCGCTGGCCCTCGCTCATGCCCTTTTTCTTCTTCGTGGTGATGTGGATGATCGGTCCGGCAACTCCGGCACCGGGGGGCCGGCGGACGGTGGGCACCGGGGCCGCCACGACCTCCGGCGGTGGCGGGATGTCCGGGGGAGGCGGCCCGGTGTCGGTTTCGATGTCGGGAAGCGGCACCGACTGGGTCGTATGAAGGCTGGGCGGCGCGCCATCCGGCGGGGCCAGCGGCTGCGGCGCGGTGTGGGTCTTCACCGTGTGGGTGGCCGTCATCGCGGTCGGAACCGGAGCCGGCCGCTGCGGGGCGCCACTGGCCAAGCGCGGCCGGAGGGCGGCTGGCACTTGGGGGACGGCCGTGGTCGGCTGGACGATCGCTTGCGACAGCGGTTGATCGAGCTGGATGAAGCTCTTCAGGCTTTCGCGGGCGTTCTCCGGCCGCTCGACCGGATACCGGTTGATGTGCCACATCACCCAATCGGCCGCCCATTTCGGGATGTCCGGGCGGACCTCGCCGAGCGGGATGACGCGGTGCTCGAGGTGCGACGTCATCACCTGATGGGCGGTTTCCCCTTGGAACGGATTCTGGCCGGTCAGCGTGAAGTAATAGACGCAGCCGATCGAATACATGTCCAAGCGCGAGTCGCTCGGCGCGCGCTCGAACTGCTCGGGGGCCATGTAAAAGATCGACCCGAAGATCGCGTCGCCTTGTTCCGCGGAGTCGAATGCCGCCTTGGGACTGAACTTCGCGAGGCCGAAATCGACGATCTTGGTCTGGAAGCGCCCGGAAGGCAGCCAGTTGACCATGATGTTCGACGGCTTCAGGTCGCGGTGGACCAGACCGAGGTGCTGCGCGGCGACCAGCGCTTCCTGGATCTGCAGGACCAGCTCGCGGAAATCCGGCCACGTCAGCGGCGCTTTTTCCACGATCTCATCGAGCGTCTGGCCGGTCAGCAGCTCCATCACCACGAAGGGGCCGTCCTCATCCGAGCCGACGTCGTAGATGGTGACGATGTTCGGATGCTGGAGCGCGGCGAGGGCGCCGGTCTCCTTTTCCATCTGCTTGGTGGCCTCCTCGCGGTGCTCCGCGTCGTCGCCGGACACGATCCGTTTGACCGCCACCTCACGCTTCAGGGCGTGGTCCCAAGCGCGATAGACCGCGCCCAGTCCGCCTTGGCCGAGCTTCCCACGGATCTCGTATCGTTCCTCCATGTAATGGGCTTTCCTCACTCTGAAGCCGCGTTTCCCCATGCGGCAATGAAGAAAAAGCGCATCCGTTAGGTGGCCTCAGTCCGCATAGAAGCGGCGCACGCCGGTCCGCAGCAAGGGGTCGCGGCGGCTCGACTCGTCGATCACGTCGTTCCCGGCGCGCCGCCAGCCGTGGTAGGCGGACAGCGTCTCGAAGCCGGCATTGAGCGATCCTTGCATCGGATTGTGCTTCGAAAGGCCGATCTCGATGTTCTCCGGCAATCCCTGCGGAGTGACCAAGCCGGCCTGGATCATGTGCCGCACGCCTTCCGAGTAACGGCTGCCACCGCTGAGCGCGAGGCCCATGACCATGGCGTGCGGATGCAGCCAGCGGATGCCCGGGGTATCGACGCCGTAGGCCTCGTAGCCGTCGCCGGGCATGCCGCCCTCGCCGCCGGAGAGACCGAAGATGCCGCCCTGTGCCGCAGGCGATTCCGGCCAGTATTTGACCACATAACGCGTCTGCCGCTCTAACAAGTCCCGGCGGGCCGCGGGCCAGACCTCGCCCGTGGGCAGGTCCGGCATTTCCCGGTCAAAGTCGGGGTAGAAGAGGCTCTGGATTTCCGAAATGAATTGCACGCCGCGGAAGACTTGGCCGCCCGGGGTCATCTGGCCACGCGGTTCGCGGCCGGCGACCATCGCCTCCAGCATCAGCACCAGCGCGGTCTCGCCACCCCAGTCGCGCCACTGGCTGGCCAGCGGCGTGGTGCCGTCGGTCGTGAAGCCGTGGCTGATCCAACCGTCGCCGGTGCTCGCGAGGTCGAAGTCGAGATCGGAGATCAGCGCCGCGATGGCATCCTGCACGTCATCCAGCCCCAGCACATCGCCCGCGAGGCGCAGGCTGATCAGCGCGATGGCGGTATCGACCGTGCTGTATTCGGTCCCCGGATGGACCATCGGCCGGCCGTTCGCGTCGTTGCGGGTGAAGTGCGGGAAGAAACCGGCGGCCTTGGGGATGCCCAGCAGTGCCCGAGTCGTCCGGCGGATTTCGCCCGCCACCATGTCGCGGTCCAGCCAGCCCTCCGCGGCCGCGGCCGCACTGGCCAGCGCATGCAGCCCGGATGAACTGATCGAATCGAAGACGCCCGCCGGCAAATGCGCGCGGTCGCGCGTCAGGCCGCCCTCCGGGTCATGGCAGCGCCGCAGTTTTCCGAGCGACACTCGCAGCAGCCACTCCTCGTCGGAGATTGCCGGCTTCTCCACGTCGAAGCCAATGGCCGACACCTCCACCGCGCTGCCGGGCTCGACCACCCAGTTGAAAAACTTCACCGGTCCCAGCTCGGCCGCCGAAACCTCGAAACGATGGCGAGTCCGCTCGCCCGGCTGGAGGATCATGGTCCGCGACCACTTCACCATCTTGCCCGGATCCGCCAGCTCCACCCGCAGCTCACCTTGGCCGCGGGCGTCCACGGTCACGGCGACCACCTTGGCGCGGACTTCCGGCGGACCGCCCAAGCCGGTGACATCGGTGGGGTCGAACAGCCGCTGGCCTTCGACCGCCAATCCGGCCAGCGAATGCCAGGCACCGGTCCACTCGCCATTCGCCTTGGTACGGATCGCGCCGGCCTTCGATTCCAGGCGTGTTTGGCCGGGACCCATCCAACCGAAGTCGGTGCCGAAGTGGGTGAAATTGTCAAAGGGGTTGATTGCCGGGGCGGCATCCGCCCGGTCGCCGGGAAAGGAGATCGAGTAATTGGTCACCGGCTGCCAGACGGTTTCCGCCGCGGCCGTCGCCAAACCGAGCACTACCCCCCAAACCGCCAGCCGTATCCCCATGCCACCGCGTCGGGCGGTGTTGTTGCTGCTACTTACCAAGGCGGAATGGATGAACTGCAAGGGCGCTACCACTGCCGCGAGTGAAGCTCAAAACGGCGCGGAAATCCACCCCTCCCATCGGAAAAACCGAAAATAAGGGGAAACTAAGTATTTTCCCCCGCTGGGCCGCCAAGCTCTCAGTGGTTGTCGGCAGTCTCCTTGATATCGCTCAAGGCGGCGATGAAATCGCCGAGGATCTCGGCCGGCACCATGATGGTGTCCCGGTTGCCGCCCACGTCCTCGGTGATCTTCACCACCATGCCGCGGGAGTTTTGTTTCAGATCCAAGAAGAAGGTCTTCCGATCGGCCAGGATCTTCTCCGTGTGCAACAGCTCGCTTTCCACGCGTCCCCCTTTCATGATTGTGGCTCGCAGTCTCCGGGGAGAGCGTTGATTGTCAAGGAAAAGGCCGGGAGCCATCGATCCCGGGAGTGCTGGCGGGATTCCCGCGTCAGGTGGGTCACGGAGTGCTCATGTATTTGGTTTCTTCGATCTCGGCCTCCACCTCTTTGATCCGGGTCTTCAGCTTCGCCACGCTGTTTTCGTTTTTCGCGACCTCACGCAACAGGGACTCGGCCTCCGTGAACCACTCCAAGTCGCGCAGCCCCAACTCTTCCACCACCAGCTTCATCGAGGTGCGTGGCGGAGCAGCCGCCTGACGAATCAGATCACTCAAGATCGAAGGCGAAAGAACGGTATTGGTGCTGAGATGGACCGGCCCAGTGGTGGTGGAGGACACCTCTTGAATCCAAAAATAGTTCTCGAACTTTCCGCCGGCCATCTGGCGGGAGGACTGGGCGAAAACGAATCCATTTCCGGGTGCTGGCAATGCCAAGCTGTAGTTCCCGTCCGCATCGCTCTGAGTGGAGGCAACCGCACAACGGGGCAGCCATTCGAAGAAGAGGGCTGACAACGCCCACTGCTCCTCTTCGCTTCCCGCGAAGCCCGCTTCCTCGAAGAATTCACGGTTCTCCTTCTCAACCAGGGAAAGCCGCTGGTACTCCTTGACCAGCGGGCTTTCCTCGAATCGCCCCCAGGCATCGACTTGGAGCCGTCGTGTGGCAGTTAGAAACTCGCTGATTTTTCCGGCGTGGTTCCCGCGTTCGGCGGTCCGGGTCACGGAATCGATGCGGCGCAGGTCTCTCTCGTAGTCTTCGATCAGCGCTGCCTTGGCATTGTTCTCGGCGATCCAGCGGCACCGTTCCCGGAACACCTCAAGGGGCACGTAGTGGACTTCGACGCCACCCAGCTTCACGTTCACCCGGTTCTTCTGGATGACGAAGACTTGACCTTGGATATTGACCGGCTTCCCGGATGAAGCGGCTTGGGGCTTCGAGCAGCTCGCCACCAGGAGCGGCGCTGCCAACAGCGTGATCTGAAGAAGTTTCCCAATCATGACTCCTTGTCCGTCAGGGTTTCGAGCTGTTGAACCAAGCGGGTCGTGGACTCCTCGATGGAGTCGATTTCCTCGCGAAGTTCCCGGATCTCGGCCTGTTTCGCGTCAATGATCGCGATTCTCGTGGCCTCCCGGCGTTGGCGGGCCTCTTCGGCTTCGGCCATGTTCCGTTTCGTCTCGAGCTCGATCTGTTCCCTCTCCTTTTGCTCGGCCAGTTCCTTGGCAGCTTGAACATCGGCTACCTGCTTGGCTTGCATGTCCGTATAGGCCTTTTTGGACATCCATTCACCGCGATATCGCACCATCCCGTCGCGAAACTTGGTGCACCACTCGTTGTGCAGTTCGAGACTTTGCTTCGCGATCGGAGCCGCATTCGGGAACCGGGTGCACACCTTCTGGATTTCATCCCGTTGCGCGAGGATCGAAGTGATGTCTTCGGCGCTCGTGATCTCGGCGGGGAGCGCCGTCGGGAGTTCAACCCAAGTATGGAACTGGGTCTTTTCGAAGCGCTTCCGTTCGCTGCCGACGATGACCCACGTCACGAATCCTCCCCCTTCAACCCGGTCATAGCGAAAGGCGTGGGCCGACTTGTCGGGATGAAACGGTTGGTTCTTGTAGATCAAGACTCCGTCGCCATGGGCGAGTCCGCCTGACCAGAGGGATAAACAAACAAGAGAGGATTTGAGTCCGCGCATTGTGTGGGAGGGGATTGGAGGGGCCGTCTAACGACCGGACCACGCTCGGCCCGAAAGAGCTGGCACAAAGTGTTCATATGATCAAGCATTTCGTGCCGTGGGCGCGGGCATGGCCGTATCTTTGTTAGCCGGCGGAGCCTTGCATATAGACTTCCTCGTATGGTTGCACGATGACGAAGCCATCGCCCTCGAAGCGCATCTGCATGGACTCGCCGGAGCCACGGCCGAGGAAGGTCCGCAGGGACACGTCGGCCTTCAACTGGGGGCTAAGATTGCCACTCCAGGCGATGGTCGCGTTCGGGTCGGTCATCACCGGCCGGCCCGGCTGCACGCGCAGCGTCAGCGGCTGATAGTGACTGGTGATCGCCAGCAGGCCGCTGCCGTCGAAGCGCACGTTGAACAAGCCGCCGGCCATCATGCCGACGATCTTTTTCATCATGGTGATCTTGTGCTGGAGGCTCGGCTCGAAGGCGAGCACGTCGTTGCCGTTCACCACCAGGCTCTCGTTCTGAAGCTTCAGGATGATGATCTTCTTCCCTTGGTCGGCGAGGTAGAGCTTGCCGCGGCCATCGGCGTAGGTCAGCCGCATGCCTTCGCCGGAAACGGCGCGCTTGAGCAGATTGCCGACGCCTTGGTCGAGCATGCCCTCTCGGGTGAACTTGATCTCGCCATGGTAGGCCACCATCGAGCCGGTCTTGGTATTCATCCGGCCGTTGAGGTTCACTTCGAGGAAGCGCGGCGACTCCAGCTCGAAGACCCCGTGGCCGAGATCCTGTTGGGCGGTGCGGGCGACGAATTCCTGAAGGCTTTCGGCAGGATTGTTGGTCGGTAGGACAGGCGGAGTGGACATACGAGGGCGTATCTAACTGAAATAGCGCGACGGCGCGAATCCAATCTCGGTGGCGAATTCGAACCAGCCGAAATGAAAACTCCCCGGTGACGCGCAGGCCACCGGGGAGCGATCAAAAAGTATCGGGATGATGGGTGTCCACCGAAGAGCCCGACTCCTATTTCCTGTGCAGGCCGAACTCCGGCCGCTGCCGGTTGTGGCGCGACGCCATGACCCGGGAGCCCTCGAGCTCCTGATAGAAAAGCAAGTGGTAGGGAAACTTTTCGAGGTTCGCCCGCCGCCAGCCACTCGGGTCGAAATGAAAGCGTTCGGGGTGCTCGTCCACCCGGCGGCAGGCGTCTTCAAACTTCTGCCAGAAGTCGTCGCCCAGGGAACCGTTGATGGAATCTAGTGGCGCATGGCACGTACCACATCCCGGCGGACGAGCGGATGGAACGCGGGCATCAACGGACACGGTCGGCGAAAACCCCGCGGCGCAATTCGTCGAAGGTGATCAAATCCACCTCTCCCGCTTTCACCTGCCGGGCTCGTTCGGCGACCTCTTCGTCGGATATATCATGATCCGGCTCCGGCAGCGAATGCAGGAGGAAGCTCGCCAGGGCGGCGCGCTCTTCCACCGGCAACGCGGCTGCCTGTTTCTCGATTTCCGCGAGACTCGCCATGGGTGGAAACTACCGGGGAAACCTGCTTCGCGAAAGGAGGAATTCCCCGGTAACGGCAGTACCTCAGCCCAGCAGGGCCTTCAAGCGGCGGCAGACTTCCTCGACGTTCGCACGCGAGTTGAAGGCCGAAATGCGGAACCAACCTTCGCCCGCGGCACCGAAGCCGGCGCCGGGCGTGATGACGACCTGGGCCTCATTCAGCATCTTGTCGAACATGTCCCACGAACTCAGGCCGGCCGGGCATCCGACCCAGACGTAGGGCGCGTTCACCCCGCCGAAGACTTGCAGGCCGGCGGCCTTCGCGGCTTCAACGAGCAGCTTGGCATTGCCCATGTAGTGCTCGATGAGAGCGTTCACCTCGGCCTTGCCCTGCTCGGAGAAGATGGCGGCGGCACCCTTTTGTACCGGGTAGCTCGCGCCATTGAACTTGGTGCTGTGGCGGCGGCTCCAGAGCTGGTGCAGCGGCACGCGGTTGCCTTGGTCATCCTTGCCGGTGACGGTCTTGGGAATGATGACGTAGGCGCAACGCACGCCGGTAAAGCCGCCGTTCTTCGAGAAGGAGCGGAACTCGATCGCCACGTCCTTCGCGCCTTCGATCTCGAAGATGGACTTTGGAATGGAAGCGTCCTGGACGAAGGCCTGGTAGGCGGCGTCGAAGAAGATGATGGTGTCGTTTTCCTTCGCGTACTTCACCCAGGCCTCGAGCTGTTCGCGGGTGGCCACGGCACCGGTGGGGTTGTTGGGGAAGCACAGGTAAACGAGATCGACGCGCTCCTTCGGCAGGTCGGCGACGAAGCCGTTCTCCGCGGTGCAGGGGAGATAGACGAGGCCGCCGTAGGCGCCCTTTTCATCGGCGTCGCCGGTGTTGCCGGCCATCACGTTGGTATCGACATAGACCGGATAGACCGGGTCGGTGATGGCGATCACGTTGCCCTTGCCGAAGATGTCGAGGATGTTGCCGGTGTCGCACTTCGAGCCGTCCGAGATGAAGACCTCGTCGGCGGAGATGCCGAGGCCGGTGAACTCGTTATCCACGATCGCCTGGCGCAGGAACTCGTAGCCCTGCTCCGGGCCGTAGCCCTTGAAGGTCTCGCGCACGCCCATTTCATCGATCGCCTCGTGCATCGCGGCGCGCACGGCGGCGGGCAGCGGCTCGGTCACGTCGCCGATGCCACAGCGGATGATCTTGGCGGCCTTGTCCGGATTGGCATCGGAGAATGCCTTCACCCGGCGGGCGATTTCGGGAAAGAGGTAACCGGCTTTGAGCTTGAGGAAGTTCGAATTGATCGAGGCCATGGCGGCGGGTGGTTTAGACGCCGCCCGGAGCCGGGGCAAGGCCTTCCTTGGGAGGGGGTTTCACCGCCAAAACGCCAAGGTCGCCACGACGGGGACACTCAGGTTTCGATGATCACCCCCGCCATCCGCATTTCTTCCACCGCAGCGTCCACGTCGCCGCGCTTGAGATCGACTCCGCGGCAGGCGGACAAGTGCAGCGTGGTCTGAAAGCCCTCCGCCACGGCATCGAGCGCGGTGAATCTCACGCAGTAGTCGGTGGCCAGCCCGCAGACGGTCAGGTGCGTCACGCTTCGCTCGCGCAACCAATCGGCAAGGCCGGTCGATTGGCGGCGGCCGTTGTCGTGAAAGCCGCTATAGCTGTCGATCTCCACCCGCGTGCCCTTCTGGAACGAGCGGGTGATCCGTTGCGTCTCGAGTCCCGGTGCGAACATCGCGCCGCCGGTGTTTTCCACGCAATGCACTGGCCACAAGATTTGCGGCAGGCCGTGGAGGTCGATGCTTTCGAAAAGCTGCCGGCCCGGATGGCTCGCCGCGAAACTGCCGTGGTCCGCGGGATGCCAGTCCTGCGTGGCGACGATCAGCTTGAAGCCTTCCATCAGCCGGTTGGCGATCGGGATGACCTCATCGCCGCCGGGCACCCCGAGAGCTCCGCCGGGAAGGAAGTCGTTCTGGAGATCGACGAGGATGAGTGCGTGCTGGTTCATGACACTGGGAGCGCGGAATTCATTCCG
>CBKZPU010000016.1:0-45449 GCA_966696705.1 uncultured Verrucomicrobiaceae bacterium
AGGAGGAAGACCCCGCTCTCGCCGGCAAGTGCAAGGACGGCGACTGCGACAAGGAAGAAGACCCCGCTCTCGCTGGCAAGTGCAAGGACGGCGATTGCGACAAGGACGAAGATCCGGCCCTCGCCGACTGCGACAAGTGCAAGGACAAGGAGAAGAAGGAAGAAGGCACCCTCGCCTGAGTTCCCGCTTCAGTTTCGACTTTCCCAAGCCGCCGGATCCCCGGCGGCTTTTTTGTGCCCGGAGACCATGCTGAACCGGGAGGTCAGCCGCGCGGGTGGAATTTCTTGTGCACGGCCTTCAGCCGCGAGCCATCGACGTGCGTGTAGATTTGGGTGGTGGAGATGTCGGCGTGGCCGAGCAGTTCCTGGATCACCCGCAGGTCGGCCCCTCCTTCCAGCAAGTGCGTCGCGAACGAGTGGCGTAGCAAGTGGGGATAGACGTTTTGGTCAATTCCCGCCATGGCCGCGCGTTCCTTGACCACCTGCCTCACCCGGTCCGGAGAGAGCTTGGTGCCCCGGACGCTCAGGAAGATCTCCGACCCGGTGCGCTTCTTCACCAAGGTGGGGCGTTCGTTGCGCAAGTAGTCCTCAAGGGCTTCTTCGGCCCGTTGGCCGACCGGGATGAGCCGGGTTTTCGACCCCTTTCCGACGACACGGATGAAGTGTTCGACCGGATCGAGGAACTCCAGGCGCGCCGAGCAGATTTCGGCCAGTCGCAGGCCGGAGGAGTAGAAAAGCTCCAGCATTGCCAGGTCGCGGCGTCCCAGCGGCTGGGTACGGTCGATGGATTCGAGGAGCTTGCGGACGTCCGTGGCGTGAAGCGTCTCCGGAAGCGACTTTTCGGGTCGTGGGGAAAGCAACGGCTCGGCGGGATCCATGGGCAATTTGCCGCGACCCGCCAGCCAGCGGAAGAACACCTTGAGGTGGACCGTGGCGATCCGCAGCGATGAAGCGGCCAGCCCGGCGGCCTTCCTTTCGGCTAGAAAGGCGGAGAGTTCGTCGGTCCCCACGTCGGCGAGCCGCAACCTGCGCGCCCGGAGGTAAGCGGCAAACGCATCGAGAGTTTGCTGCACGGAAAGCTGGTAGGCGGACGAGAGCCCGCGCTCGGTCGCCAAATACAGGATGAAACTTTCGACCTCCGCGTCCACGGGTCGAGAATGCCAAATCCCCGGGGCTCTGGCGAGGGCCTCAGCGGGTGGCTTGAAAAACGAATTCCGGTTTCCAATTGCGCCGGTACGACAATCGCTTTTTGGTTTGAAGTTTCATGCCTGCGATACCTGTCACCTGGTGGATTGCCTTCAATGCCTTCGTAATTCTCATGCTTGCCCTCGACCTCGGGGTTTTCAACCGCAAGGCCCACGTGGTGAGACTCAAGGAGGCGCTGGGCTGGACCGCCGTGTGGGTCGCACTCGCCATGGCCTTCAACTGCTGGGTCTGGTGGAAACTCGGGCCCGTCGCGGGCAAGGAATTCCTCGCCGGCTATCTCTTGGAGAAGTCGCTGTCGGTGGACAACGTTTTCGTCTTCGCGGTGATCTTCTCGTTCTTCAAGGTGCCGCGCGAGTATCAGCACAAGGTGCTGTTCTGGGGCATCTTTGGGGCCTTGGCATTGCGCGCCATCATGATCGCGGGGGGCGCGGCACTGATCACGAACTTCCAGTGGATCATCTACTTCTTCGCCGCCTTCCTCGTCTATACGGGGATCAAGATGTTCTTCCATGACGAGGATTCCGTCGACCCGGGGAAAAGCATTGCCGTGCGTTTGCTGAAACGCACGATGCCGATGACCAACGATTATGTTGGCTCGAGGTTCCTCGTTAAAGAGAATGGCAAGTGGTTCGCGACGCCCTTGCTGGCGGTGCTCCTTTGCGTGGAGGTGACCGACGTGATCTTCGCGGTCGATTCGATTCCGGCGATCTTCGCGATCACGACGGATACCTTCATCGTTTTCACTTCGAACGTGTTCGCGATCCTGGGCCTGCGTGCCCTGTATTTCGCCATCGCGGGCATCCTGCCTTATTTCCATTTCCTGAAGTATGGCCTGGGGGTGATCCTGATTTTCGTGGGGGTGAAAATGTCGCTCGCGCACACCGCGTGGAAGATCGACATGAACGTCTCTTTGCTCGTGATTGCCGGCGTGTTGGTGGCCTCGGTCGTCGCCTCGATCATCCACCGGAAGCTGCATCCCCTGCCGGAGCCGGTGGAGGAAAAGGAATGATGCTTGCTTGCGTGAGAGCGGGGATGAGATGCTCTTTCGCCGCTCTCAGGTATCCTTTTCATGATGTCTGCCCTGTTCGAAATCGCGTTGATCCTGGTGCTGCTGTTGTGCAACGGGCTCTTCGCGATGACCGAGATCGCCCTCGTCTCGTCTCGTCGCGCCGTTCTTCAGGCGCGCGCCGAGGCCGGTGGCAAGGGGGCCGCACGGGCGCTGAAGCTGGCGGATTCGCCGAACCGTTTTCTTTCGACGGTGCAGATCGGTATCACGCTGGTGGGCATCGTCGCCGGGGCCTTCGGCGGTGCGAGGTTGGGGGCCCGGCTGGCGGCCTGGCTCGAGCCGATGGGCTTTCTCGGGCCCTTTGTGGAGGAGATTTCCTTCGCGGTGGTGATTGGATCCATCACCTATGTCTCTCTGATTGTCGGCGAACTCGTGCCGAAGCGGTTGGCCATGCAGTATCCCGAAGGGATCGCCAGCATGATGTCCGGTCCCATGTCCGGGCTTTCCAAGGTCGCCGCTCCGTTCGTGTGGCTGCTGTCATGGTCCACCGGCAAGCTGCTTCTCTTGTTCGGGGTGAAGGAGACTGAAGAGCAAAAGCTTTCCCGCGAGGAAATGACCGTCCTGATCCGCGAGGGGATGGTAGCCGGCGGCGTGGCCCGCAGCGAGTCGCGGATGATGGAGGGCGTGCTCGGTTTCGATAAACTCGACGTTTACGACATCATGATCCCGCGCCCCAAGATGGTGTGGATCGAGCGCGACGAAAGCCACGCCGAGGTTTGGCCGCGGATTGTCAAGAGCACCCAAGGCGTGTTTCCCGTCTATCACGGACAGCGCGACAATCTCGTTGGCGTGGTTTCGGTGAAGGACTGCTACGCCCAACTCGCCGCGGGCATCGAGGTGAAGTTCCAGAACCTGATGCAGCCGCCGCTGCTGGTGCCGGAAGTCCAGAAGGCGAGTCTCTTGTTAGAGGATTTCCGTCGCACCGGTCATCACGCTGCCTTCGTCGTGGACGAGTTCGGCGGGGTCATCGGGATGGTCACGCTCCTCGACCTCATGGAAGCGATTGTCGGCGACGTGCCGTCGAAGGAAGAGCGTCTCACCATGCCGATCAAGCAGCGCAAGGATGGCTCGTGGCTGATCGACGGCTTGTTCGAGATCGAGAAACTCGATGCCTTCCTCAAGGGCTTCGCTCCTCCTGAAGGCGCGGGCGACGAATATCAAACCCTGGCGGGTTGGTTTTCCCAACGGCTGGCTCGCGTGCCGAGCGAAGGCGACCTCATCGAGGAACACGGTTGGCGCTTTGAGATCGTGGACATGGACGGCATCCGCGTGGACAAGGTGCTGGCGATGCGGATTCCTCCCGTGCCGAAAGGGTGAGGAAATCGTGCCAAATTGTTCTGGCGCGATTCGGTGAAACGTGCCACTTTTGGCCGCGTGAAGTGGCGCAATTGTTGATATTACGCCATAACCCTAAGGCCAATCATGCCACATCAAGTTCCAACGGCCGAACTCGACGCCTTGCTGAAGATTATCCAGAAGCACTATAATGGAGCTTCTGTCAGCGATTTGCTGCGAAATTCAGGATTGGATTTTCCGAAACGAACCCTCCAGCGACGCTTGGACCGCTTGGTGCAGGAGAAGAAAATCGTGCCACAAGGCGAGGGGCGCGCACGCCGGTATCGTGCCACTTGGCCGGAGCCCGAGACGTCCCGGCCGCTGACGAGCATGCTTCGGGAGGAAGCGCCGGAGGTCGGTGGTCTGTCCGTGGCCGCGCGGGAGATCCGCGCCATCATTCGCCAGCCGCTGACGGAGCGTCAGCCGGTGACCTACCGCGGTGAGTTTCTTGAGGCCTACCAGCCGAACCGTACGTTCTACCTGCCGGAGCCGCTGCGCGACGAACTTGGCCGGATCGGTCAGGTCGGCATGGAGCATTTGCCCGCGGGAACTCACATCCGGCAGGTGATGGACCGGCTTTTGGTCGACCTGTCGTGGAACTCCAGCCGCTTGGAGGGAAACACCTACACGCTGTTGGAGACCCAGCGGCTGCTGGAACTCGGCGAGGACGCGGACGGCCGGGCGACCGAAGAGGCGCAGATGATCCTGAATCACAAGGCGGCCATTGAAATGCTGGTCGAGGATGCGGGGGAGATCGGTTTCAACCGCTACACCGTCTGCAACCTCCACGCCCTTCTCGCGGACAACCTGATCCGCGATGGAGCCTTGGGTCGGGTGCGCTCGTGCCCGGTGGGGATCAGCGGCACCGTGTACCATCCGCTCGCGGTGCCGCAGCAGATCGAGCAGCGCTTCGACGAGATCCTCCGGAAGGCGGATGCCATCCGGAATCCGCTGGAGCAGGCGTTCTTCGCCATGGTCCACCTGCCGTACTTGCAGCCTTTCGAGGACGTGAACAAGCGGGTGTCGCGTCTGGTGGCGAACATCCCGCTGATCCGGAGCAACCTGTGTCCGCTGTCCTTCGTGGAGGTGAAGCGCGAAGACTACATCGGCGCGATCCTCGGCGTGTATGAACTCAATCGCGTGGAGTATCTGTGCGAGGTATTCGCGGACGCCTACCGCCAGTCGTGCCTGCGCTACGCGCGGGTGCGGCAGGAGGTGGGCGAGCCGGATCCGTTCCGCTTGCGCCACCGCACGGCGATCGCGCGGGTGGTGAGGGAGGTGGTCCAAGCCCCGATGGACCAACGGCAGGCGCTGAAATGGATCGCCGCGGAGGCGGAGAAGGAGATGCCCGCCGCCGACCGCGCGCGATTCGTGGGTGAGGTCGAGCAGGGCCTGCTCAACCTGCACGAAGGGAACATCGCGCGCTATCGCCTGCGCCCCACGGAGTTCGAGGGGTGGCGGAAGAACTGGCGCTGAATCCCGGCCGGTGCGGGGCGTGCTTCCGAACGGTCGATCGAAGTGCTACTCGCCGAGCTTGAAATTCGGCGACTGGCTGAGGAAGCGCTTCGGATTCTCGTAGAGCACGCGCTCGATGTCCGCGGCGGAGTGCTGGCGGCGCTTCATCTCGAAGCCGCATTTCACCACCGCCAAGGGATCGGACACGCCCCAGTCGCAAGCGGAGTTCAGCCACAGACGGTCGCGGTCGCAGGTCTCCAACATGTCGATCGCGCGGTTCGGCGTACACTTGCTTTCGGGGTAAAGGGTCATGCCCGCCCAGTAGCCCTGCTCTTGTACGAGATTCACCGTATGTTCCTCGACGTGGTCGATGATGACCTTGCCGCGGTCGAGCTTCGAGAATGAAGCGAGTGCATCGAGAATCAGCCGGGTGCCCTTGAGCTTGTCCTCGAGGTGCGGCGTGTGGATCAGGATCGGCAGGTCGCGATCGAGTGCGAGTTGGACGTGCTCCTCGAAGATGGCCAGCTCGCTCCTGGTATTTTTGTTCAGGCCGATCTCGCCGATGCCGAGCACCGTCGGCTTGTCGAGGAACTCGGGAATGATCGCCATCACCTCGCGGGCGAAACCGGCGTCCTCGGCTTCCTTCGGGTTGATGCACAGCCAGCAGAAATGCGGGATGCCATACCTCGCGGCGCGCTTCGGCTCGTACTCGGTGAGCTGGCGATAGTAGTCGTAGAATCCCTGCGGCGACGAGCGGTCGAAGCCGGCCCAGAAGGCGGGCTCACAAAGCGCGGCGCAACCTGCGAGGGCGAGCTTTTCATAGTCATCCGTCGTCCGGCTGACCATGTGGGCGTGGGGCTCGATGTATTTCATGAAAGTGCCGGGTGATCGGTGATCAGTGCTCGGTGAAATCCATTCCGGCACAGCCGGGTGATCGATTGGTGATTGGGATTTTGTGATTGATGATCGCTCAACCTTGCGGGGCACCGAAGGCACCTTGGAAGGTGGCTCTTTCCGCCGGCTCGGACGAATGGTCGGAGAGCGACTCGAGCACGGCCCTGGCCCGGCCGGGCTGGTCGGAGAGGAGGATGGGCAGCGCCCTTTTCAGTCCCTCGAAGCGGAAATCGACCTCCCCAGGGTGCCTCTCGACCCGGTCGAGGAAGGCGGCGAGGTCGATCAGCTTGCACCGCGCGTCCATGAAATGGAGGTCGAGGATGTCCTTCTTCGTCGGCATGGGGTGACTCTACGGCGGCAATTGCCGATTCCCAGCGGGAAAGCGTGGCAGCAGGGGATCTAAACCTTTCGCGCCGCCCCGACATCGTCTCAAGTAGAGGATGATGAACGCCGCTAAAAACCCGGACGAGGGCGAGGTCTCCGAGGCCTTCGTGAGCGAGCTGACCAATCACCAGACGGCCATGCTGGCGTTCATCCGCGCCCTGATGCCGGGGTCCTCGGGTGCCCGCGACCTGCTCCAGGAGGTGAACATCATCCTCTGGCAAAAGCGCGTCCAATTCGAGCCCGGCACCAGCTTCAAGGCGTGGTCCTTCCAGGTGATCCGCTTCCACCTCATGAACCACCGCCGCCGGCTCGCCTCAAGAGGCTGGCTGGTCTTCGATGACGATCTGGTGGAGCGCATTTCCCCGGCGCTGGAGGCGGATCCCGAGGAACTGGAGTGCCGCCATCAGGCCCTGCATCTCTGCCTCTCGAAACTCCGCCCGAAGGACCGCGCGCTGCTCCAGCACCGCTACGCAAGTGGCGCGCCACTCAACGACTACGCCAAGGCCATCAACCGCAGCGCCGGCACGCTCAAGGCCACGCTTTTCAATCTCCGCACTGCCCTCCGGAAGTGCATCGAACGCCGCTTCCAAGACCAAGGCATCCCTCTCCCATGAATCTGAACGACCAGCAGCTCGTCGCCGCCGCCTTCGATGGAGCGCTCGACAAGGCCAGCTTCCGCCGGTTGCAAGAACGGCTGGGCCAAGAGCCCGCGCTGTTAGCGCTCTATCGCGAACATGCCCTGCTGCATCACTCGCTATGCGAGGAGTTCGAGGGCAGCCAGATGATCGGCCACAGCGTGCCATCGGTGGTCCGGGCTCCGCGCTGGGCGCCCGTACTCGCCGCGTGTGCGGCAGCCGTTGCCATCGTCTTCACTGCATGGCAATGGTTGAAACCCTCGCCTCCGGTACCGGTCATGGCCGGCTGTGCCTTTTCCGCCGATGCGATCGTGAAAGTGGACGACCGGCAGGCGCTCGATGGTTCCGGCTTCGCGCTCGGCTCCCGGCTTTCGGTGGAGCGCGGCTGGGTGCGGCTGAATCTTCCGAAGAAGGCTGTCGCGCTTGTCGAAGCGCCGGCCTCGGTCGTCTTCGAGGGGGAACAAGTGCTGCGCTTCGAGAGCGGTCGCGGTCGTCTTCACTGTCCGGAAAGCGCGCGCGGATTCACCGTGAAGTCCAGCTCGCTCGTGGCCGTCGATCACGGCACCGACTTCGGGGTCGTCAGTCGGCCGGGTGCCGCGGATGAGCTTCATGTCTTCTCCGGCGAGGTCGCGGTGAATGCCGTGACCGGTACCGCCAAGGCCGTACTGCACGCGAAGGAGGCGGCCGCCATCGACAGCGCGGGCGCACTCGAGCGCATGCCGGCCCGCGAGGAGGACTTTGAGTCGATCACGCCGGAACTGCGGGTGCTGTTGGAAGATCGCTTTGACACCGGTGCCCCGCTTGCCAACCGCCCGCCAGTCGTCGGGAGCAGCCACTGGCGCTTGGAGAAGGGCGCGCCTCAGCTCAAGGATGGCCACCTCGAGGGCTCCGGTTTCGAGGCCTACTATTCGCTTCCCGCTGACGGGCTCACGGCATCGCGTCCAGTGCTGCTCTTCACGGTGGAAACCGTTGCCTCGCCGTCGTTTCACACGCCGCAGTGGGCCGGCTTCAGCCTTTATCAGGAGGGCTACGAGCATTGCTTCTTCGGCGATTGTTTTGGTTCCGAGGAAACCTGGGGGCTCGACATGAAGCGCCGCCTCGTCCCGGTTCCCACGGAGCCCCGGCTCACCGGCCCGCGCACGATGACGCTCCGCTATGACCGTCGCGATGGCACCATCGAATTGCACGAAGGGGCGAGCACCGGAAGTCGTCCGCTGGTGCGCAAGACGATCCAGTCCGGTCTCTCCTTCGACCAGATCCGCATGGGCGCGGCCGAGGGCGCAACCCTCGCCGTGGCGAAACTCAGCGTCCGTGCCATCCAGGAGCCGCCGCTTCGTTAGAGAACCCGAATCACCTCCTCATGAAGCGCCTGGGACCCAAGAGCTGCTGTGCCGTCACGCTCTCATTGCTCGTCGCCGGCGCGTCCGCGCAGACGGTCCACGTCTCGCGCATGTGGCACAATCACCAGCCGCTCTACTGGCCGGAGTGGAATACAAACGGCACCCAGACCAGCCGCGTCGAGTATGCGTGGGACTCGATCACCGTGAAAGGCGGCAGGTCCTACCCCGGCAGCACCGCGCAGCATCCGGAGAACAACCTCACCGACATCTTCGGGCTCGACGACCGGCGCAGCGCATACCAAGGCCGGCCCAAGGACTCGCTCGGTTCCTGTCCTTCATCTGCCGGCTTCTGCGTCAGCTATTCCGGATCGCTCATCGACAATGTCCGCCAGCTTGGCGGTCTGGGACAATTGGGCTACGGCGGGGGCTGGTGGGACGGCAATCGCACTGCGAAGAACTGGACCACTCCAGCGGGGAGCCGCCGGCTCGATCTGGTCGGCTTCACCTACCACCACTCGCTCGCGCCGTTGCTGCCGAAGGCGGTTTTCCGCAAGGAACTGCAGATCTTCAAGCAGGCGTGGTGGAAGGCATGGGGTGGCAACTCGAATCTCTCCGATCACTCGAAGGGCTTCTTTCCCACCGAGATGGCGTTCTCACGGCACCTCGTCGATGTGCTGGTCGATGAAGGCTACCAATGGTCCATCGTGCCGAGCCATCACCTCAGCCGGACTTGCCCGACCTATTTCAACCACTTCGACCTCGCGAACGGCAGCTACGGGATCTTCTCCAGCCCTCCGAACAAGGCGGACTTGTTAGGTCCATCGCCCTCGTCCGGCTGGTGGTATGGCCAGCCGAATCCGGGCAATGCCGCGTGGAACGTTTCGCCCTTTGCCTACCAACTCCACCGCGTGAAATCCATCGATCCGGAAACGGGCGCGGAGAAGTCGATGATCGTCGTGCCTTCGGACGATGTCCTCAGCTATCGCTACGGCTACGCCAATGAAGGGATCTCGAAAATCCAGTCAAACATCGCGCCGCACGCCACCGACCCCGCGCGGCCGGTGATCGTGATCCCGGCCACCGACGGCGACAATGCCTGGGGCGGGGGCTTCAGCTCGTGGATGGAAGCCACGCCGCAGTTCTTCAACGAGTCGAACAACGCCGGCTTCAAGCCGGCCGCGGTGCAGGACTTCGTGAACCAGTACGGAGCGGCGGCCGACACTGTGCACATCGAGGACGGCGCGTGGATCTTTCCCGAATCATGCTATGGCTCGCCGAACTTCCTGAAATGGATCGAGCCGCCGCTCGCGGCCACCGCGGCCACACGCTATCCCGGCACGCTGGCCGATCTCGAGTCGCCCGGCTTCGCGCTGAAGTTCTGGGCGTGGGCCCCCGTCATCACCGGCGCGAACTGGTGCGAGACGGCCGAGCAAATCCTTCGCGACGAGGGCGGCAGCGTGCAGGCATGGAAAATCCAGGCACCCTACGATTGGAATGGGAGCTGGACTTCTCCCAATGACGTCGAGCTCGCGTGGCACGTCTATCTCGGTGGTCTCGATTCCGGCTTCAACTACTACGGCGGGCTCGGCAATGACGACGAGGTGAAGGCCGCGCTCGCCACCACCCGCGCGATTCAGAAGCTCCAGCCGTGGCTGACCAGCGCGCGCCGCGCGAACGACCGCACGGCCCCGTCGGTGCTGAAGCCGCAGCGCTTTCCCTACAATCCCGGCGGCTACACCTTCGGTTGGTTCAACAGCATCCCTGGTGGCGACAACCGCTACCTGAAGAAGATGCCGTCGGAGTTCTACGTGTGGAGCCACGCTTACGACGTGTCGGGAACCGCGAGCGTGAACCTCAAGGTGCGCATCGATGGCGACGGGACCAATCCTCTCTCCAATCATCAGAACGAAACCTACGCCGGCGGCAACGAGGTCGGTGCGTGGATCACCCTTCCGATGACCAAACGGACGCTGCCGAATAGCCAGGCCGAACTCAATGCCGCAGCGAACAATGGCCAGATCAACTACTTCATCCCCCCGCCGGAACTGGCCGACTATTACTTCGCGAAAATCAGCGACGCCAGTCTCGCCGGCTTCCGCGGCAAGCTGCTGGACTACTACATCGAGGCCGCCGACACGCTTGGAAACGTCCACAAGTCGGAGATCCAGCACGTCTTCGTCGAGGACGACGGGCAAGGCGGCGGGGTGGTCACCGCACCCGCGACTCCGGGAAACTTGGCCGCGGTTGCGACGGGAAGCACCGGCATCAGCCTCACTTGGAATGCTGTCAGCGGCGCCACGAGCTACGAGGTTCGTCGTGGCAGCAGCCTGCTAGGCACGACGTCGAACGCGAGCTGGCTCGACAGCGGGCTCCTGCCATCGACTTCGTATTCCTACACGGTCACCGCGGTGAATTCGGCCGGAAGTTCGACGCCCACCGCATCCGTCAGCGCCACCACTGATCCCTCCGGCGGCGGAAATGAGGTGCCGGACTTCGTCATGGATGGCGTCGCGGATTCCCCGGGCTACTTGATTTCAAATCCTGGCATGACCATCCACGCCGCATTGCGGGGGAACAAACTCTACGTCGCCACTTGGGCACCGGGAGCGTTTGGCAACGATCACTTCATTCTTGTCGGCAGCTCCGCTCTCGCGACTCCGACCACGCCGGCGCCGTGGGGCAAGTCCGGCACCCTCGCCGTTCCTCCCGGCACTGCCTTCCTCGCCGCGGAAAGCTCGAACGCCTACATCGGCTGGTTCAACACGAACGGCGCGGTCACCACCACCGCCCGAGGCCCGGACGGTCAGCAGATGGAGGGATCCATCGAACTGACCAGTCCACCGACAGAGCTTTACTTGGCAGCGCTTGCCTATCAGACCGCCGATGGCGGCGTGCTCGGCTCCCAAGCGCCGGCCGGAAACGGCAACGGCAATGTCGATGCCAACGAGCTTCTCCGTATCCCGCTCGAAGCCTTGCGCGACGAGGATGCGAACGGCCTCCACGACCTGCTTGAAGCGGGCAAGGGCTTCCAGGTGATCTCGGCTGGGCGGCAAGGGAATCTCTTCAGCCTTTCCTGGGCGGCCTTTCCCGGCCGGTCCTACAAGATCCAGACGAGCGACCTGCTCGGCGAGTGGACGGATGTCGCTGGCTCGGAGGTGGTAGCGGATGCCTTGATCGAGGAGTTTGAAGTGGCGCTCGATCCGGTGAATCACCGTAAGTTCTTCCGGGTGATGCTGGTGCCTTGATCCGAGGTGGCGAAACTGCGCCGTGGTGAAAGATTGCACCGGGGGATCCCGTCCCGCCTGTCGAGCTCATGCGCGCGCCCGTCGTCCTCTTGGCCCTGCTTTCCTGCGCTTCCGCGGAGGAGAAGCACTGGGCCTACGTGCCGCCGGTGAAGGCCGACGTGGCGGGGCACCCGGTGGATACTTTGCTCGCGCGGGCATGGGAGCAGTCCAAGCTGAAACGGGCGACGCTCGCGGCTCCGCGGCAGTGGCTGGAGCGGGCAGCGTTCACGCTGACAGGCTTGCCGCCATCCGACGAGCAGCTGCGGCGAATCGAGGCGACGCCGGACGAGGCGACTTGGAAGGCGCTCATAGACGAATTGCTCGCGAGTCCCGCATATGGCGAACGCTGGGCGCGGCACTGGATGGATGTGGCGCGCTATGCCGACACGCGCGGCTACAATTTCGATCAGGATAACCGCTATCCGTTTGCCTACACCTATCGCGACTGGTTGATCAAAGCCTTCAACGATGATCTACCCTACGACCGCTTCGTGAAGTTGCAGATCGCGGCGGATCGTCTGGTGGACCGGCCGGATCATCCCGATCTCGCGGCGCTCGGGTTTCTCACCGTCGGCCTGCGCGGCGGCCCGGTGGAAACGATCGACGACCGCGTGGACGTGGTCACTCGCGGTTTCCTTTCCAGCACCGTCTCCTGCGCTCGCTGCCACGATCACAAGACGGATCCGATCACGATGCGGGATTACTACTCGCTCTACTCGATCTTCGATCACACCGAGGAGCCGGACGACAAGCCGGTGATCGGCAAGGCGGAGGACGAGGCGGCGTTCCGAGCCTATCAGGGCGAGGCGGCGAAGTTGGAAGAGCAGGATCGCGCGGTGCGGCAGCAACTCGTCGATCATGTGCGCTCCAAGGAAGCGCTGCCAAACTATCTCGAACTCGCGTGGCGGGCGCGGAAGGAGAATTGGAATCACGGCAAGGCCACCAGTGAGGGCTTCAAGCGTGGCCGGCTGCGTCCGAATGCGCTGCTGCGTTGGAAGGATTTCCTCGGCGAGAATGCCGGAGGCGAACGGCTTGCGCGCTGGCTTGAAGAGATGGATGCCGCGGCGGATGACAGCGCGCGCAAGTCACTCTGTGAGGCGCTTGCCCGCGAATGGTTCGGAGCGGGAGAGGGGAGTGAACTCGCTCGGCTCTCGGCGAAAGATGGCTGTCCCCTGAAGTACGGCGTGGATCGTATTTCGGAGTTCATGGATGTGGAGGATGGCAATCAGCGCCGCGCCCGCGTCGGAGCGATGAGCAAGCTGATGGCCGAGCATCCGGGTTCGCCACCGCGCGCGATGAGCCTCTCGGACAAGCGCCAGTGGGGCCAAGCGGTGATCTTCGAGCGCGGAAATCCGGCGAACCGCGGCGCGAACTTCGATCGTGAGTGGCTCTCATTCCTCGGCGGCGGCAAGTATCCGGAAGGAAAGAGTCCGCGCCTGTCATTGGCGGAGAAGATCACCGGTCCCGCCAATCCCCTGACGGCGCGGGTGATCGTCAACCGGGTCTGGGCCTGGCATTTCGGCGCGCCGCTGGCGGAGCCGGGCGATTTCGGTCCGCAGACGCCGCGGCCGGAGTTGTTAGATCTGCTCGATACGCTGGCGGTGAGCTTTCGGGAGAGAGGGCAATCGCTGAAGGATCTTCACCGGTTGCTGCTCACGTCGAAGGCTTTCCGGCTTTCCGCTGAAGGTTCCCAGGCGAACGATGCGATCGACCAGGCGAACACGAAGTTCTGGAAATGGAATCGCCGTCGTCTTGATTTCGAAACGATGCGCGATCGTCTGCTGGCCACCAGCGGGGCGCTCGACACGAGCCGCACTGGCGGACGCTCGATCAATCTCGACAATCCCGCGTCGGACGCGCGGCGCAGCATTTATGCCTTCGTCGATCGCTATGCATTGCCCGGAACTTTCGTGTCGTTCGACTTCCCGCATCCCGATCATCACAGTCCGAAGCGGGTGGAGACGACGGTGCCACAGCAGGCGCTGTACTTCCTGAATTGTCCGCTGGTGATCCGTCAGGCGGAGAAGGTTGCCGGGGATGCGGCCTTCAAGGCTCTCCCTGATGATCGCGCGAAGGCGCACTGGATCTATCAGAAGTTGTTTCGCCGGCCTCCGACGGAGGAGGAGATCCGTGCGGTGCAGGATTGGATCGCCAGCGTGGATCCCGCCGACTACGCACCGAAGCTTGGTGGCTATTGGGAAGTTCGCCATGCTCGGGACACGGGTTCGCCGAATGACGATCTGAGCACCTTTCCCATGTTTGCCGATGGCGTTTGGAAAACGGGTCCCGATGTTTCGCAGGCACCGATCCGCTGGCTGAACGTGGGTGCGGGCGGCGGCCATGCTTCGGCACATCACACGATCGTGCTCCGTTGGCGCGCGACGGGAGCGGGGCAGGTGAGGATGACCGGCCACTTGAAGCGCACACAGAAGGGCGGCGACATCCTCGCGTGGCGCATCGATGGCAAGGGCAAGCCGCTCGCCGAGGCGAAGCTCTCCCCCGAGGCGTCTGCCGATATCGCGGGCACGTGGATCGATGTGAAAGCCGGTGATACGATGGATTTCGTACTTCGTGCCCCGGATGGCGACAGTTGCGGGAATGTGAACTGGACGCTCCGCATCGAGGGCCGCGAGCGCGAGTCGCAGCCGGTGACCGAAGTCGGGAATTTCACGAGACAGTTTCCGAAATCGAATGATCCCGCGCCCGGTGTGCAGCCAGCGAATCCGTGGGCCGACCTCGTGCAAATGCTGTGGGCCTCGAATGAGTTCCACTTTGTCGATTGAATGGCTACCCGAGTTCCACATTCCTTTCGCGTGGCTGGAGCGTCTCGCTCCAGTCCGTTGAAGGGGCGTCTCGCCCCTTGTAAAATCACGAGGGGCGGGACGCCCCTCGAACGGACTGGGGCAAGATGCCCCAGCTACAATTAACCTGCCATGTCCCACCACCGCCTCACCGCCGCCGATGTCTTGCTCGATCGCCGCGACTTCTTGCAGCGGTGCGGGATGGGCTTCGGCGCGATGGCGCTCGGCGGACTGATGAACGCGAATGCAGCGCCTGCGCCGCAATTTGCGCCGAAGGCGAAGCGGGTAATCCATCTCTTCATGAACGGCGGGCCGTCGCAGGTGGACACCTTCGACCCGAAGCCGAAGCTGCAAGAGTTCCATGGCAAGTCGATGCCGCTCGACGGTCTCAAGACCGAGCGCCCGACGGGTGCGGCATTGCGATCGCCGTTCTCCTTCAAGAAGTATGGCGAGAGTGGCTTGGAGGTCAGCGAGCTGTTCGAGCACACGGCAAAGCATGCGGACGATTTGTGCGTGATCCGTTCGATGACGGCGGATGTGCCCAATCATGAGCCGTCGCTCATGCTCATGAATTGCGGCGACGGGCGGCTGGCGCGGCCCTCAATGGGCTCGTGGATCAGCTACGGGCTCGGCAGCGAAAACGAGAATTTGCCTGCCTACGTCGCGCTGTGCCCCGGCGGCATGCCGATCAAGCGCGCCGAGAACTGGCGCTCGGCGTTCTTGCCGGGGAATTTCCAAGGCACGTATCTCGACAGCTCGATCGAGGACGTGAACCGGATGATTGAGAACCTGCGCAATCCGTCAGCACGCGAAGGCCGGCAGGCGAAGCAGCTCGATTTCTTGAGAAAACTCAATGAGCGCCATCTCGTTTCACACGGCCACGACCCGCAGCTCGAGGCGCGGATTCGTAGCTTCGAGCTTGCCTACCGCATGCAGAGCGAGGCGACGGATGCCTTCGACGTGACCAAGGAGCCGCAGCATGTGCGCGAGATGTATGGACCCGGCGCCTTCGCGCGGCAGTGCCTGATGGCGCGGCGCCTGGTCGAGCGTGGCGTGCGCTTCATCCAGCTCTGGCATGGCAACGGCCAGCCATGGGACAGCCACGACGACATCGAGGATCATCGCCGCCTCGCAAAGGAGTGTGATCAGGGCATCGGCGCGTTGCTGGCCGATCTCAAGATGCGCGGGTTGCTCGATGAGACCCTGGTGCTGTGGGGTGGCGAATTTGGCCGCACGCCTGCGGTCGAGCTGCCTCAGGCAGGGTCTAACAAAGGCGTGATGAAGGGCCGCGACCATAACCACTACGGCTTCACCGTGTGGATGGCCGGTGGCGGGGTGAAGGGCGGCCACATCCACGGCGCGACCGATGAGTTCGGCTACAAGGCGGTCGAAAAGCCGATGCACGTCCACGACCTGCACGCGACCATGCTCCACTTGTTGGGCTTCGATCACGAGCAGCTCACCTACCGCTACTCCGGCCGGGATTTCCGGCTGACCGATGTGCATGGGAAAGTGGTGAGCGATCTCCTTGCGTGATCACGTGGCCGGCCGAAGTGGCGGCGACAATGGATTGCCCATCGGCGCGGGAAGCATTGGAATCCCGCCATGAAATCGTTCGCTGCTGCCGGCGTTGTCCTGCTCGCCGCATGCCGGGATCAAGTTCCACCGTCACCGGTGACGACGCCGTCACCCGCCGCGAAGCCCGCTGCTGCTCCGGTCAAGTCCGCGACATCCGCGGTGAAGGCCGGCACGCTGACCACCATCGAGGTGACCACCTTGTTTCCGCGACAGCAGGCGGGCACGGTCTTGCTCTACGATGCGCGGCCCGGCTTTGTCGCGGCCTTTGGGAAAATCCCCGGGGCGATCTCGTGGCCGCGTCATGACTTCGATCGCCGCCTTTCCCAGAGCGAGGCCGAGATCCGCGCGGCCAAAACGGATGGGAAGCCGGTGGTCATCTATTGCACCGATCCCGCTTGCCCGGACGCCCGCGCGGTGGCGGAAAAGTTGGTCGCCCGCGGTCATGACGTGGCGATCCTCGACGGCGGATTCGCAACGTGGAAAGAGGCCGGCTTGCCGACGGAGTGAGATCTTGAAATGCGCGCGGAATTCGCCGTGAATGATCGAACTCCGATGCCAAAGACCTCGCGTTCCCTGCTCATCGCCCTCGGCTGCGTGGCGGCCACCTCTTTCGTGTTTGTGACCGGAAGCCCTGCCGAAACCACAAGGACCGGAGGAGCGCCGGCGAAGAAGAAGATCGTGTTCGTCGCGGGGCGTCCGAGTCATCCTCCCGGCGAGCATGAGCACCGCGCCGGGTGCATGCTGCTGGCCGAGGATCTGAACCAGAGCGGTCTGCCGGTTGAGGCAGTGGTCGTCACCGACGGTTGGCCGCAGGACGAGTCGGTTTTCGACGGCGCGGCTGCGGTGGTTTTTTATGCGGATGGCGGAAATGGTCATCCAGTCATGAAACACCTGCCAAAGCTCCGGCAGATCGCGGATGCCGGGACGGGGATTGGTTGCATTCACTATGCGGTGGAGATCCCGAAGGGCGAGCCGGGCAATACCTTCCTCGATTTGATCGGCGGCTATTTCGAAGGCGGCTGGTCGGTGAATCCGCACTGGGATGCGTCATTCAAGCCGGCCAAGCACGAGATCAGTCGAGGCATCGGCGATTTCAAGATCCGGGACGAGTGGTACTACCACATGCGCTTTCGCGAGAAGATGGAAGACGTCACGCCGATCCTCACCGACCTGCCGGGACCCGACACCTTGTCACGGCCCGATGGGTTCCACTCGGGGAATCCCGAAGTTCGCAAGGCGGTGCTGGAGCGCAAGGAACCGCAGCACGTGATGTGGGCCTTCGAGCGCGAGTCCGCGGGTGGCAAGGGCCGGGCCTTCGGTTTCACCGGCGGCCACTTCCACAAGAACTGGCAGCACGATGACCACCGCGGCATCGTGCTCAATGCCATTGCGTGGATCGCGAAGGTGGAGGTGCCGGCCGACGGCGTGCCGAGCAAGACGCCGACCGATGAGGAGATGAAGGCGAACTTGGATAAGAAGTAAGGAGGCCCAAGTTGGGTCCCACCCTTGAGCCGCATGAGCCGTCCTTTCAGGAGGGTAATCCCGACACGCAAAAACCCGGCACTGCGTGCCGGGCTTTTATGAGATGTCCCCGTTGGGACATGTCAGGATGTGGAGTGGAAGGAGATTCTTAATGATACTCCTGAATGCTCTTCACCGTCAGCTCCCGCTCCTTCAATGACCGGATCGCCTTCACGGACGCTTCGGCGGCGGCCATGTTGGTGCAGTAGGAGATCTTGTTCGCCACGGCACCGCTGCGGATCTTCACCTCGTCCTCGCGGGCGGCATGGCCGCTCGGGGTGTTGATGATGAAGTGGATCTCGCGGTTCTTCATCATGTCGATGACGTGCGGGCGTCGGCCTTCGCTGAGCTTGTAGAGGCGGTGGCAGGGAATGCTTTCCGCCATCAGACGGTCCCAAGTGCCGCCGGTGGCGTAGATCTCGAAGCCGAGTTCGACGAGTTCGCGGGCGACTTCCATCGCGGCCGGCTTGTCGCGGTCGGAGACGGAGAGGAAGACATTGCCCTTGGTGGGCAGCGGGTTGAACGAACTCGTCTGGGCCTTGGCGTAGGCCATGCCCCAGTCGGGATCGATTCCCATGACTTCGCCGGTCGATCGCATCTCGGGGCCGAGCACGATGTCGATGCCGGGGAAGCGGTTCCATGGGAAGACGGCTTCCTTCACCGAGAAGTGTTCGGGGACGATCGTTTCGGTGAAGCCGAGTTCGGCGAGCGTCTTGCCGACCATGATCTGCGCGGCGTACTTCGCCAGCGGCACGCCGGTCGCCTTGCTGACAAAGGGCACGGTGCGCGAGGCGCGCGGGTTGACCTCGATGACGTAAAGCTGCTCGTCCTTCACCGCGAACTGGATGTTCATCAGGCCCTTCACGCTCAACTCGCGGGCGAGCTCCTTCGCCGCGCGGGTGATCTCGGCCTTGATCGCTTCGGACAGCGAATGCGCCGGGATGCAGCAAGCGGAGTCGCCAGAGTGAATGCCGGCCTGCTCGATGTGCTCCATGATCGCACCTACGACGGATGTCGTACCATCGGAAATGCAGTCCACGTCCACTTCGGTGGCTCCTTCGAGGAAGCGGTCAACGAGCACCGGGCGGTCGGGCGAGACATCGACGGCCTCGCGCATGTACTTCCGCAGCTCGTTTTCCTCATAGACGATCATCATCGCGCGACCTCCGAGAACGAAGGACGGGCGGACCAGCACGGGGTAACCGATGCGCTTGGCGATGGCCGCGGCTTCGTCTTCCGAAACGGCGGTGCCGGCCTCGGCCTGCTTGAGGCCGATCTTGTCGAGTAGCGCGGAGAAGTGCTTGCGGTCCTCGGCGAGCTCGATGCTCTCCGGCGAGGTGCCGATGATCGGCACGCCGTGGCGCTTGAGGTCGGCGGCGAGGTTGAGCGGCGTCTGTCCGCCGAACTGGACGATCACGCCGTCCGGCTTTTCCTGGTCGCAGATATTGAGCACGTCCTCGAGCGTGAGCGGCTCGAAGAACAGCTTGTCCGAGGTGTCGTAGTCGGTGGAAACCGTTTCCGGGTTCGAGTTCACCATGATGGTCTCGTAGCCGAGCTCCTTCAGGGCGAAGGCGGCGTGGACGCAGCAGTAGTCGAACTCGATGCCCTGGCCGATGCGGTTCGGACCGCCGCCGAGGATGATGATCTTCTTCTTGTCGCTCTCGCGGGCTTCGTTTTCGTCGCCGTAGGTCGAGTAGAAGTAAGGCGTGTAGGCCTCGAACTCCGCGGCGCAGGTATCGACGAGGCGGTAGGTCGGGACGATGCCGCGGGCCTTGCGCTCGGCGCGAACGGTGTCCTCAGTCGGGATGTCGGCGACGGCGCCCTCGGGCTCGGCGCGGGCTTCAGCGAGCGGACCCATGTCTTTTTCTCCGTGGATGGAGGCGTCATGGATCGCTGGCGAATGCGCGCGAGCCATCGCGATTTGGCGGTCGGAAAAGCCGAGGCGCTTGGCGTCCTTCAGGCTGAGCGTGGCGAGGTTCTTTCCTTCGTCGGCGATCTCCTTGAGGTGGTGGAGGAACCACGGGTCGATGGCGGTCGCTTCGAAGACCTCGTCGATGGTCCAGCCATTGAGGAAAGCGGTCTGTAGCCAGAAGATCCGCTCGGCATTCGGCACGGCGAGCTTGGTCTCGATCTCCTCGCGGGTCGCGCCGTGGACGTCCTTCTTGTCGAAGCCGAAGCCCCAGCGGCCGGTCTCCAGCGAGCGCAGCGCCTTCTGCATCGACTCCTTGAAGGTGCGGCCGATCGACATGGCCTCGCCGACCGACTTCATCGAGGTGGTCAGCACCTTGTTGGCGGTCGGGAATTTCTCGAAGGTGAAGCGCGGGACCTTGGTGACCACGTAGTCGATGGTCGGCTCGAAGGATGCCGGCGTCTCGCGGGTGATGTCGTTCGGCAGTTCACCGAGCGTGTAGCCGACGGCGAGCTTGGCGGCGATCTTGGCGATGGGGAAACCGGTGGCCTTCGAGGCGAGCGCCGACGAGCGCGACACGCGCGGGTTCATCTCGATCACGATCATGCGGCCGGTCTTCGGGTCGATGGCGAACTGGATGTTAGACCCGCCCGTTTCCACGCCGATCTCGCGGATGACCGCGAAGGACGCGTCGCGCATGATCTGGTACTCGCGGTCGGTCAGCGTCTGGATCGGCGCGACGGTGATCGAGTCACCGGTGTGGACGCCCATCGGGTCGATGTTCTCGATCGAGCAGATGACCACGCAGTTGTCGGCGCGGTCGCGCATCACCTCCATTTCGAATTCCTTCCAGCCGAGGAGCGATTCCTCGATGAGGACCTCGGAGACGGGCGAGAGGTCGAGGCCGCGGAAGACGATTTCCTCGAATTCCTCGCGGTTGTAGGCGATGCCGCCGCCTTGGCCGCCGAGGGTGAAGGCGGGGCGGATGATGAGCGGGAAGTTCTTGCCGGTGTAGGCGGCGATCTGTTCGGCCACCGTGCGGGCCTCCTCCATCGTGTGGGCGGTGCCGGACTGCGGGATGTCCAGGCCGATCTTGATCATCGCGTCCTTGAACCGCTGGCGGTCCTCGCCCTTGTCGATCGCGTCGGCGTTCGCGCCGATCATCCGCACGCCGTGCTTGTCGAGCGTGCCGGACTTGAAGAGCGCCATCGAGGTATTGAGGGCGGTCTGGCCGCCGAGCGTCGGCAGCAGGGCGTCCGGCTTCTCGCGGATGATGATCTTTTCCACCACCTCCGGCGTGATCGGCTCGATGTAGGTCCGGTGGGCGAACTCCGGATCGGTCATGATCGTGGCCGGGTTGGAGTTCACCAGCACGACCTCGTAGCCCTCCTCGCGCAACGCCTTGCAGGCCTGGACCCCGGAGTAGTCGAATTCACAGCCTTGGCCGATGACGATGGGACCGGAACCGATGACGAGAATTTTGCGGATCGAGGTGTCTTTGGGCATGGCGGGACAGGGCGTTAGGCGCGTGGGGGGTAAATTTCGCGGTGTTTCGCAGGCCCCGCCCCGCTTGTAAAGGGTTGGATTGCCACTCTTTTCGCGATGCCCCGGAAGACCGCTGGCACGGGGCTCTCATGCCGGGAATCCGGGTTGACCGCGTGGTGGCGGCTTTGGATCGTGGCGATGATGAAGAAGAGTCCCCCATTCATGTCCAAGGTTTTGCTCGCGGCTGGAACGGTTTGCTTTGCGGCAAGTTGTGCCCACCGCGACAATGGAGCCCGGATTACGGCAGACGGTCGGGTGATGCACGCGGCGGATCGGCTGCAGGACTTCTATCTGGCGGAGAAGGTTGATGTCCGGGGCTTGGGCGTGACCGCGGCCTTGGCCAAGCTGGAAGCGGCCTATCAAGAGACGTGCCGCCAAACCGGTGAAGTTCCGCTGAAGCTGACTTTCGAGGTCCCGCCGGGACATGAGAAGCCGCTGGGTGTCCGGCTCGGATTGGACAGCTTCGACCGGTCGGTCCGCTACGTCGGTGCCGCTGCCAAGCTGGAAGTGGAGCGCCGCGGGACCACCTACCGCTTCAAAGCGCCGCGGGAGACCGGGCAACTGGTGCGGAAAAGCTTCGCTGTCCCGCCGGATTTCTTGGCGCGTTTGACCCCACGCAAAAACCCGGACGCTGTCCGAGTGTCACCACGCGCCTCATTCTTGGACTCGGGTATCGATCTGGAAGACTCCACGAATCTTTCGCTTTCCGGGTCCAAGCTCGACGTGGAAACCCGCAGTGCAGCGGACTTGGCGGCGATCGGCGGGACCATCGAAACGATGCGTTCTGCCTTCCCCGTGCAGCAAAAGGTGGAGGCGAGGATCTTCGAGGTCGCCGCAGGCTCGGGTTGGAAGGCACCCCGCGCGGGCAACTTTGAGCCCCGGACTGCGGAGCGCTTGCTTGCTGACTTGGAGCAGCGAAGGGACGTCAAGGCGGAGCCGATGCCTTCCTTCGTCATGAGGGTCGGGGAGGTAAGCGCCGTGCGTTGGAACGGAGATGTCCTGCGCGTGAACACCAGCTTGGTAGGCTGGGGGCACGAATTGCAAACCGCTTTCACTCGGACGCGAGGCGGCCGCGCCGAGATCCACGACCGAGGCTATGTGAGCGACTCCGGCACCCGCTTGACGGTGAAGACCCGGCCGGATGGCACGCGGGTGGTTTTTGCGGTCACGCCGACCTTGATCGATGCCACCGGCCGGCCAGCCTATGGAATGGTTCCGTAGAGTCGGCGCTCAAGCCTTTGCTTCGATCATTTTCCGCCGGTAGGCCTCGTCGAGGCGGCCGTCGATCTTCGCGGCGTCCTCTTCGGAGAGGAAATTCGGGCCGCCAGCGGCGAAAGCGCCGAGGAGGACGCGCGCCCACTTGTCGAGCATCAGCATGATGTTCAGCACTTCCATGCTGCTGGAGCCGAGGGCGACCGGGCCGTGGTTTTCCATCAGGATGACCTTCGGCGGCTTGCCGTGTTCGGCGCGGAACTTGGCGAGGCCGTCGCGGACCGCCACGGCGAGGTCGAGGCCGGGATTGATGTAGGGGATGGTCAGGACGTGGCGGCCGCAGACGACGATCGCGTCCGGGCACACGTGGCGGAGGAAGGGCTGCGAGCCGTGCTTGCTGGCGAGGATGGACAGCACCGAGGTGGTGTGGGTGTGGCCGGTCCACTTCACCCCCGGCTCGCGCAGGCAGAGCGAGTGGAGGAAGGTCTCCACCGAGGGCTTCTTGCACGCCGGGTCCGCGAGGCAGGCGACCAAGCCGTCTTCGATTTCCTGCTCGGTGACGCTTTCGCGGGCGAGCAGGGCATCCACCTTCTCATGGGAAACCCGCGACAGCCCGTTGGTGGTCAACGTGCCCAGCGAGGTGCCGGAAGCCTTCACGAGGAAGGTGCCGTCGCCGAGATCGTGGGAGGTGTTGCCTTCGCCGAGGATGGCGAGGTGGCGGTCTTCGCGACCGAGTTCACGGGACAGTTGGACGAGTTCTTCGGCGGGTGTCATGATTTGAAAGCGGATGAACCGCAAAGAGCGCAGAGATCACAAAGACTCTAATCTTTGCGCTCTTTGCGTTCCCTGCGGTTAAAGATTTTTCGCGGGCTACCGGGGCAGCTTGTCGTGCATCGCATCGCGGAAGCGCGAGGGGGGGACGCGGTGGACGGATTTGAAAACGCGAGAGAAATGGAAGGGGTCGGGGAAGCCGCAGGAGGCGGCGACTTCCTTCACCGAGCTGCTGCCCTCTAGCAGGAGCGAGGCCGCGTGCTGCATCCGCAGGCGGGTGAGGAATTGGTAGGGGCTCTCGTCGTGGAAGCGCGAAAAGAGGCGGCACAGGTAGGGCGCGTCGAGGTCGCAGGCCTTGGCGACGGCTTCCAAGGTGCCGAGTTCCAGGTAGTTCTGCTCGATGCAGTGCTTCACCCGGCTGAAGGTGGCGAAGGCGCGCGTTTCGGTGCTGCCGGCATCGACCGCATCCTCGCGGCACATCAGCAGGAGCTGCTGGATGATCGCGGTGCAAATCGGCCGCGAGTACTTCGAGTTCCGCGAGCCGCGGTCGATCAGCGTGTCAAAGGCGCGCCGGATCGGCTCGGACTTCAGGCAGTGGGAGACCACGCCCAGCTTGAGTTCGTGCCGATCGAGAAACTTTTCCGCTTCCGGTCCCCAAAAGCCGACGAAGTACTTCAGCAGCAGCTTGTCGGGATCGGTCTTGATGTGGTGTTCGACGCCCGGGCCGTAGAGGAAGAAATCTCCGGAGCGCAGGGGTGTTTCGACGCCGTTGAGCACGACCTTTCCTTTTCCGCCGTGGACGAACTCGATGACGAACCACGGGAAATCCGCCCGGTCGATGCGGTAGTCCGGCCGGCAGCGCTCGAATCCACCGCACTTGACCTCGAAATCGCCGGGCTCGGGTTCGTCGTAGAAAAAGATCCGCGACGACTCGACCTGTCTCGACATGAAAGTCGCCGGGTTCACATTGGGATCGGTCGGAGTCACGGTCGGATTTGTGTGATGGAGGGGAGGGTGGATGGAAGCAAAAAAATCCATTGGTGGAAAGAATGGTCCATTGTTGACGGGTTGAAAGTATCATCGGGCTGACAAGGATCTCCATTTCCTTCGTGACAAGGGGCGGAGGTCGTCCCAGCGTCTGGCCCATGACTTTGTCGCCCTTTCCCAAGGTGGGCATCCGTCCGACGATCGACGGTCGTCTCGGCGGCGTCCGCGAATCGCTGGAAGAACGCACCATGCAGCAGGCCCGCGCGGTGGCCGATTTGATCGCGAAGGAACTGCGTTATCCCGATGGTTCGCCGGTCGAGTGCGTGATCGCCGACACCTGCATTGGCGGTGTCAAGGAAGCGGCGGCCTGTGCCGACAAGTTCAAGCGGGAGAACGCGGGTGTGTCCCTGACCGTGACGCCGTGCTGGTGCTACGGCTCGGAGACCATGGACATGGACCCGCACGTGCCGAAGGCGGTGTGGGGCTTCAACGGCACCGAGCGTCCCGGCGCGGTCTATCTCGCCGCGGTGCTCGCCGGTCACACGCAAAAGGGACTTCCGGCCTTCGGCATCTACGGCCAGGACGTGCAAGCCGCGACCGACACCGAGATCCCGGCGGACGTGAAGGAGAAGCTTCTCAATTTCGTCCGCTGCGGCCTCGCCGTCGCGATCATGCGCGGCAAGTCCTACCTTTCCATGGGCGGCACCTCGATGGGCATCGCCGGTTCGGTGGTCGATCCCGCGATGTGGGAAAAGTGGCTCGGCATGCGCGTCGAGGCGATCGACATGAGCGAATTCGCCGGCCGCATGCGCAAGGGCTGGTATGACCAGGCCGAGTACGAAAAGGCGCTCGCCTGGGTGAAGGCCAACTGCCCCGAGGGCAAGGATTACAACTCGCCGAACACTACCCGCAGCCGCGAGCAGATCGACAGCGAGTGGGAGGACAGCGTGAAGATGGCGCTGATCGCTCGCGACCTGATGAGTGGCAACCCGCGGCTCGTCGAAATGGGGCTCGGCGAACAGGCGCAGGGCCACAACGCCATCGCCGCCGGCTTCCAAGGCCAGCGCCAGTGGACCGACCATTTCCCGAACGGCGACTTCCTTGAGGCGATCCTCAATTCGTCCTTCGACTGGAACGGCAAGCGCGCGCCCTACATCGTCGCCACCGAGAACGACGCGCTCAATGGCGCGGGGATGCTCTTCGGCTGGCTGCTCACCCACACCGCGCAGATTTTCGCCGACCTCCGCACCTACTGGAGTTCTAGTGCCATCGAAAAAGCCAGCGGCAAGTCCTTCAGCCACCCGCTGGTTCAGGACGGAATTCTTCACCTGATCAATTCCGGGCCGGCGGCGCTCGATGGCACGGGCGAGCAGGAGATCGACGGCGTGCCCGCGATGAAGCCGTTCTGGGACATCGCCGACGCCGAAGTGGAAAAGTGCCTTAAGGCCACCACTTGGCACCCGTCGATCACCGAATACTTCCCCGGCGGCGGTCTCAGCACCCGCTATCGCACCCGCGGCGGCATGCCGGCCACGATGATCCGCCTGAACCTTGTCGATGGCCTTGGCCCGGCGTTGCAGATCGCCGAAGGCCACACGATCGACCTGCCGGACGACGTTCATGACGCGCTCGACCAGCGCACCAATCCGACGTGGCCGACCACTTGGTTCGCACCGATTCTCAATGGCCAGGGCCCGTTCCGCAGCGCCTACGAGGTGATGAACCACTGGGGTGCCAACCACTGCGTGATGAGTCACGGCCACATCGGCCACCTCTACCTGACGCTCGCCTCGATGCTGCGCATCCCCGTTTACATGCACAATGTCAGCGAGGAACGCGTCTTCCGTCCGAGCGCTTGGCGCGCCTTCGGCACCGCGGATTTGGAAGGCGCCGATTTCCGCGCCTGCGCCACCTACGGCCCGCTTTACGGCAAAGTCTAACCGCCAATTTCCGCGGAAAGCACCCCCAGGCGTGACTTTCCGGGGCCAATCCCTCAGGTATTCCACCAGTCGCAACCCAAAATGAAACCGACCTCGATCTTCGCCCTCGCCGCCGCCGCGCTGCTCGCCGGCTGCAACAAGTCCTCGACGCCCGGTCAGCTCCGCGTCGCCGTCATCCCGAAGGGCACCACCCACATCTACTGGAAGTCGGTCGAAGCCGGCGCCAAGAAGGCCGCTGACGAACTCGGCGTGAAGATGACCTTCGTCGGCCCGCAAAAAGAGGACGATCGCTCGCAGCAGATCGACCTGGTGAAAAACCAGGCGCTGCAGAACGACGCCATCGTGCTCGCCCCGCTCGACGCGGTGGCCTTGCGCGACGTGACCAAGGAGGTCGCCGCGAAGAAACCGGTCGTGATTATCGATTCATCCTTGGCCGACAGCGAAAGCTTCATTGCCAGCTACGTCGCCACCGACAACCGCGAGGGCGGTCGCATCGCCGCGCGCGCGTTGGCGGAAAGCATCGGCAACAAGGGCAAGGTCGCCGTGCTCCGCTATGCGCAAGGCAGCGCCTCCACCGAGCAACGCGAGGAGGGCTTCCTCGAAGAGATCAAGAAATTCCCCGACATCGAGGTCGCCAGCTCGGAGCAATACGCCGGTGCCACCGCCAGCCAGGCGCAGGACACCGCAACCAATCTGATCACCCGCCTCGCCGAGGGCGGCGGTCTTTCGATCCAAGGCATCTTTTGCAGCAACCAGACCAACACCTACGGCATGCTTCAGGCGCTGCGCGGCAAGAACCTCGCCGGCAAGGTGAAGTTCATCGGCTTCGACTGCGATGCCACCTTCATCGACGCGCTCAAGAAGGGCGAGATGCAGGGTAGCGTGCTGCAGGACCCGCTCAACATGGGCTACCTCGGCGTGAAAACCGCTGTCGCCAAGCTCAAGGGCGAAACGGTTCAGCCCGTGGTCGATACCGGCGCGACGCTGATCACGCCGGCGAATCTTGCCGATCCGAAGATTGACGCGCTGATCAAGACGCAGTTGCCCTGAAAGTGCCGGGTGATCGGTGGGCAGTGATCAGTGAAAAGCCAAAGGCATCACGGTCCTGCCTTTCACTGATCACCGATCACTGATCACTTCTCACTCATGTCTTTTGCCGTTCCACGCCTCGTCATGCGGGGCATCCGCAAGACCTTCGGCCCGACGATCGCGCTCGGGCGGGTGGATCTTGAGATCTTGCCCGGCGAGGTCCACGCGCTTGTCGGCGAGAACGGCGCGGGCAAGAGCACGCTCATGAAGGTGCTCTCCGGCGCCCACGCGCCGGACGAAGGCGAGATGGAGTTCGATGGAGCGGTCTATCAGCCGAGGAATCCGCTCGATGCCCGCGCCCGCGGTGTCGGCATGATCTATCAGGAGCTTTCGGTCGCACCGCACCTGACCGTCGAGGAAAACATCGTGCTCGGCATGGAGCCGATGAAGGGAATCTTCGTCGATCGCAGGACGATGCGAGCCCGGGCCATGGAAGCGCTGGCGCATTTCGATCATCCGGATATCCGGCCGGACGTGAAGGCCGGCACCTTGTCGGTTTCCGCGCAGCAGTTGATCGAGATCGGCCGCTCGCTGGCGATGGGCTGCAAGCTGCTGGTCTTCGACGAGCCGACCTCATCGCTCGCGCAGAAGGACATCGAGCGGCTTTTCCTGCTCATCGATCGCCTCAAGGCGCAGGGGATCTCGATCATCTACATCTCGCACTTCCTCGAAGAAGTGAAGCGGCTCGCCTCACGGCTGACCGTCTTGCGTGATGGTTCGGTGGTGGGCACTCGCGATGTCGCAACCACGGAGCCGGAGGAAATCGTCTCCCTGATGGTCGGTCGCGATGTCGATGACCTCTACCCGCGCACCGAACGCCACGCGGGCGAGACGTTGCTCGAAATCAAGAATCTCTCCGGCCCTCACAAGCCGGTCGATGCCAGCCTCACGTTGCGCCGAGGCGAAGTTGTCGGCATCGCGGGATTGGTAGGTTCCGGGCGCACCGAGTTCCTCCGCGCGCTCTTTGGCCTCGATGCCGTGAAAGGAGGGAGCGTGAAAGTCGCCGCCGGGGGTGACGCCCATGCCAATCCGCGCCAGCGTTGGAAGCAGCGAGTCGGCATGCTCAGCGAGAACCGCAAGGAAGAGGGGCTCGCGCTCAATCTTTCCATTGCCGACAATGTCACGCTGCCGTGCCTCGAGCGCTTTGGAGCTGCTGGTACGCTTTCTCCAGCGAGGCAGAAGTCGGCGACGGCAGCGTGGATTGAAAAGCTGGGCATCAAGTGTCAGGGGCCCGCGCAGCCGATCGGCGCGCTGTCCGGCGGCAACCAGCAGAAGGCTGCCTTCGCCCGCTTGCTCGAATACGACGTCGATGTGCTCCTGTTGGACGAGCCGACCCGCGGCATCGACATCGCCGCCAAGGCCCGCATCTACGAGGCGATCAACGAGGTCGTCACCGACGAAAAGCGTCCGCGCGCGGTCATCATCATTTCCAGCTACTTGCCCGAGCTCTTCGGCGTCTGCGACCGCATCGCGGTGATGAGCCAGGGCAAACTCACCCGCGCCGTGCCCGTCGATCAACTGACCCCGCACGACGTGATGCTTGTCGCCACCGGCAAGGCCGCCGATCTCCCCGGCTCCAGTCTTGCGTCTTGAGTCTTCCAGTCTCGCGTCCCCTTTCCCATGCGTCTCAAGTCCATCCTCACTCTCCTCGGCCCCTTCATCGCGTTGCTCATCGTGTACGGGATCTTCGGATCGCAGAATCCCGCGATGTTCACCGAGGACGTGGTGCTGAACATCCTGACCCAGACCGTCATCGTCGGCATCGCCGCGATTGGCATGACGCTGATCATCATCTCCGGAGGCATCGACCTTTCCGTTGGTTCGATGATCGCGCTGTGTTGCACGGTGGGAGCCACGATGGTGACCAAGGATGTTTCACCCGTGCTGGTCTTCACCGGCACCATCGCCTTCGGCGGCTTTTGCGGGCTGATCAATGGCGGCCTCTCCACCGGACTCAAGCTGCTGCCATTCATCGTCACGCTCGGCACCATGCAGGCCTTCCGCGGCGCGGCGAAGGTCGCCACCAATGGCACGCCGGTGAACCTTCCCTTCGACGTGACCGCCTACAAGCCGTGGATGGGCGGCGCGGGCATCCCGTGGGGCGTGTGGCTGATGATTGCGCTCGTGGTGCTGTTCACGCTGGTGCTGCGCTACACCCGCTTCGGCCGCCACGTCTTTGCCGTCGGTTCGAATGAAAACACCGCCACGCTCTGTGGTGTGAACGTCGCAAGGACCAAGCTGTTCGTCTATATGATCGGCGGCGCGCTGGCCGGACTCTCCGCGGTGATGAACATGGCGAAGTCCTCGCAAGGTGATCCGACCACCGCGATGGGCCTCGAGCTCGACATCATCGCCGCCGTGGTGATCGGCGGTGCGAGCCTGTCCGGTGGCGAAGGCACCGTGCTCGGTGCGTTGATCGGGGCCTTGTTGATGACGACGATCCGCACCGGCTGCGTGCTCAATGGCATCCCGACCCCGTGGACCGAAGTGATCACCGGCGTCATCATCGTCGTCGCGGTGATCATCGACCGCCTGCGCCATCGCGCGGCGTGAGAGGGTGCCATCTAAAAGCCTTCAAGCATGCGCGCGCCGGCGGGACCTCGAATTCCGCCGGCGCGCTCGTTCCTTCACGCGGCGTGATCAGGGGGTTTGGACCCGGAAGAACCGCCGCGGTGAATCCGGGAGAAAAAAGTAGGGAGAAGTCGCGCCGGGAACCTCGGTCCACGGACCGGCGAGGGTTTCGGATTGATAGAGCGTGCCGCCGGTCCAGTTCAGCACCATGTCGCCTTCGGGGAAGCGCTCCAAGGTCAGGGTGGGCAAGGGGGCTTCCACCATCGCGAAGATCTGGTCGGAGGTGAGCGCGGCGCCGAAGACAGCCACCTCGTCGATGCGGCCGTTGAATATGCGGTCGTCGCCGGCCGGATCGCCGCCGAGGCGGAAGCCGGAGCCGAGCGCGAGGGCCGCGTGCGCCGCGACGTGGGTGTGCGCTTTCAGTCCGCTGCTGTTGTAGAGGTAAAGTGTCGATTGCTCCGGTTTCACGACCAGCGCGACGAAGGACCACTGGTCGGCCGGGATGGTCAGACCGCTTTCGACATTCCAGAACGAGTCGTTCCAGTGGTAGCCGAGTTGGCCGCTGCCGTTGATGTTGAGACCGGTGGCCGGTGTGCCGCCACGGGTGAAGACCAGTCCGCTCCAGTTCGCCGGCGGCCCGTCCGGATAGATCCAGCCGGTGATCGTGAAGGTATTGGTGGTCAGGTCGAGTGGCGGGGTGGTGACGTGGGACTGCGCGACGTTGTTGGCGCAGGCGACGGCGCTGTTGGATGGTCCGAACATCGCGAAGCCGTCGGCTTCGGTCGGCCCGCTGATCGCATGAAAGCCGTTTTGCACCGTCGTGCCGTAGGTGCCGTCACGGCCGCCCGAGTAATCGCGGGCTGCCACCCCGCCGCCGGCCGGGTCGGTGGCTTCATCGAGCCGCCAGAAGGCGAGCGGATTGTTGGCGAGGACGTGCGCCTCGTGGTTGGTTGTCGGTGCGATGACGGCAAGCGTGGCCACGTCGCTGGTGTCGGTGCCGAAGGAATTGGTCACCACCAGCTTGTAGTCACCCGCATTGCCGGCGGCGATGTTGGTCAGGGTGAGCGTGTCGGTGGCGGAGCCGGAGACGTTGCCGCCATCGGCGAGCGGCTCGTCATTGCGGAGCCACTGGTAGGTCACCGGCGCGGTGCCGGTGGCGGCGGCAGCGAACTGCACGGTCTTGCCGGCGTAGCGCTCCTGCGAGGCCGGGTCGCTGGTGACCAATGCGGGCGCGTCCTGCGGAATGCCGGTGGCGGTCTCATAAAGCCCGGCGACCTCGTCGAAGGACAGCGCGCGATCGAAGAGCGCGACTTCATCGATGCGGCCGCTGAAGGTGCGGGCGATGCCTGCCGGGTCGCTGCCGATGCGGGCGCTGGTGCCCCAGGCTTCGGCCGAATGGGCGATGGTATTGGTCGCGCTGGCCAGCGTGCCATTGCTGCCGAGGTAGAGCGTGGCTTTCGCCGGCTCGATGACGAGGACCACGAACGACCACTGTGAGTCGGGCGGGCGGAGGTTCGAGTTCCATCCCCAGGTGGCGGCGCTGTCGCCGTTCCAAGTGTAGCCGAGCTGGTTGTCGTCGCTGTTGAAGATGAGGCCGGCGGTGGTCGTGCCGCGGGTCATGAAGATGCCGGTGCCGTCGGCCTGGGTGCCGACCGGATAGATCCAGCCGGCGATGGTCACGGTGTTGCTGCCGAGTTCCGGCGTCGGGATGGTCACCCAGGTCGGGTTCGCGGCATCGGAAGTGGTGTCCACCGCCGGATTGCCGGACTCGAGGCCGGGCAGCTCGGGAGACGCCGGACCGGTGGTGGCGGGCAAACTATGGGTGCCGTACTTCCCGGCATGTCCGCCGATGAAGTCCGCGGCCACCAGGGTGCCCGCAGCCGGACTGCCGCCTTCGTTGAGGCGCCAGTGCGCCACCGCGCCTCCGGTGGCGATCGTTTCCGCCAGGCTGCCGGCGGTGGGCGCGGGGGCGATCGCCAGGGTGGCGGCGTCGCTGGTGTCGGAGCCACCGCTGTTGGTGGCGACCAGCGTGTAGTCGCCGGCGTTTGCCGCGGTCGCGCCGGTGATCGTGAGGCTGTCGGTGGTCGCGCCGGAGATGCCGCTGCCGTCTGCCAGCGGGCTGCCGTTTTTTTGCCACTGGTAGGAAAGCGGCGGCGAGCCGGTGGCCGCGGCGCTGAAGGTCACGGTGCGGCCGTCATAGACGGCGGACGCGACGGGATGCACCACGACCTCCGGTGGAATGGCGCTGGCGCGCGGCACGATCTGGAAGCCGGAGATGAAGGCGGCGTGAAACCCCCGCTCCTCGGTGCGCAGGATGAACGAGTCCGCCTCGACATCGGTGAAGACGACGTAGTTGCCGGACGCGGCATTGGCGTCCGAGTTCGCGCTCGCGGGCACTTGGGTGTAGAGGCCGGAAAAGTTGGCGTCGTCGCGGACGAAGACGTGCGAGGTCAGATCCGCACCCAATGTCGTCGGCGGGTCGCCGGCACTGCCCGCCGCAAGCCAGCACTCGCAGATGCGGCCGCTGGTGGCATCCCCGTCGAGATAGACGACCACGTCGTACTTCGTCATGCCTTGCCCGGCCAGCCAGGCGGAGAGGCCGGTGACGTAGGCCTCGGGTTTGTTCTCGTTCCACCAGAAATGGTAGGCGCCCTCGGCGGTACTGTACTCGTTGTTGCCGGAGCCGGAGCCGGTGGCGTCCAAGTAGCCATGCATCAGCTTGCCGTCCGGGTTGTCGAGAGCCGATCCGGTGTTCCAGGTGTTGTTGGAGTCCCAGGTCGCGGTGACCCCGCTGGAGGCGCCGGTGCTGTCGATCAGGCTGGTCGTTTGGCCCCAGCGGCCGAGGTTGTTCCAGTTGGTCTGCTGATAGGGCGATGCGCCGGCGGGCTCCTCGGCGAGCAGGGCGTCGGCCGGTCCGTTCTGGATGCCGCCGTCGCCGCTGTTGACGAAGTTGGCGCCGATCGAGGCCGCCGATGCCTGGCCGGCAAGCGCGAGGGCCAGGGCGGCCGCGGCCAGCACGCCCGTTGTTGTGTTGATGGGTTTCATTTGGGTTTCGGGGTCTGGATCCGGCGGCACGAGTTGCCGAATCCGTGGCATCCACCATGGCCATGGGGATGTCGCGCCGGGTAGCTCCCCAGCTTGGTAGTTCTGCCGCGTCACGGCCCCGCGCGGAACTACCGGGTCGGGGAGCTAGTCGTCCGGGACGCGGAGACCTTGGATGACGCGGGCCTGTTCCGGGCCTGCCCGATCCCATGAAACCCGAAAGAACCCGATCCGCTCCCCTCATCCCGCTCCTCGCGCTGCTGCCAAGCCTGGCTCCGGCGGCCATCGTCTTCAGCGGCCACACCTGGCAAACGCTGGCCAACGAACACCGCGACCACCCCGGCGTCTTCAACGAATACACCGCCGTCGATGCCGACACCGGCAGCATCCGCGGCGTGTACAATTCCGGCGGCGCGGGTGATTCCGTGATGACCACCGACATCACGCTCGGCACCGGCTACACGGTGTCGTACGACTTTTATCTCTCCAACAACGGCAACAACATCCCCCCGCACAACGGCGGGACCTATTTCGGGGACATGACCTTCGTGTTCCAGACCAGTGCCTCGTTCGGCAACGACAACTGGGCGACCGACCGCGCGATCTCCGCCAACAACCATGACCAATTCGGCACCGGTGGCGACACCATCAACTTGTCCGGGCTGCTGGCATCCGGCATCCATGCGGTGTGGACCTTCGATGCCAGCGACTACACGGTGACCTTCACCAGCTTGGCCGACAGCGGGGTCACAATGACCTACACGCGGGCCTACTGGCCGGGCATCGCGTCACCGTCGGACATCCATGCGTTCCGGGCCGGCCTGTGGGATTCCGAGCAGACGCTGACGATCGACCAGTTCACCGTGGTGCCCGAGTCCGCCACGGCCATGCTCGGCGGATTCGGCGCGCTGCTCATGCTCCGCCGCCGTCGCCGCGGCTGATCCCTTTGCCTCCGCTCGCCGGCGCCTATCCCGGCGAGCGGAACTTCAGCGCCGCTTCCGTCCGCGAATGGACGTGAAGCTTGGTGTAGATGTGCTTGAGGTGCCAGCGCACGGCTTCCACCGACACGCTCATCCGGTCGGCGATTTCCTTGTTGATGAAGCCGTGCGCGACCAGTTCGAGTACCTCGCGCTCGCGGGCGGTGAGTTTTTCCACTTCCGCCGCGGTCGTGGATTGCTCCTGGAAATGGACGATCACCTTGCGGGCGATCTCACCGGTCATCGGCGCGCCGCCTTGCTGGACATCGCGGATGGCGGTGAGCACTTGCTCGGGCGCCGAGCGCTTCAAGAGGTAGCCGCTGGCGCCGGCGCGCAGCGCGCTGTAGATGCGGTCCGGATCCTCATAGACGGTGACCATGATCACCTGCACCTCCGGCAGCAACTTCTTGAGCCGTGCCACGCACTCGATGCCGGACATGTTCGGGAGCTGGATGTCCATCAGCACCACTTCCGGCGCGTGCTTTGGCAAGGTCTTCAGCGCTTCCTCCGCCGTCTCGCAGGCGCAGACGCAGTGGTAGTCCGGGGAAAGATTGATGATGGTCCTCAATCCCTCGCGGGTCGTTCGGTTGTCCTCGACGATGGCAACTTTGGTCATGATGAGTTCCTTTCCAAGGGTAGGGCGAGTTCCACGATCGTGCCGCGGCCGGGTTGGCTGTCGATCCGGCAGTCGCCTCCGAGTTCCCGCATGCGCCGTTTCATGCCGGCAAGCCCGTCGCTTCCCGGAAGGTCGCCGCCCGTTTCAAAGCCGCAACCATTGTCGGCGATCGTGATCCTCAGCGCGCCGCCGTCCACGCCGACGGCGAGCTTCACCTCACTGGCCCGCGAATGGCGGACCACGTTGTTGAGCGCCTCCTTGAAGGCCAGGAAGATCCCGTGCCGCAGCCGCGAGTCGAGCGGATGCTCGGGGATGGACTCGGCGACTTGGAGGCGGCAGGCGATGCCGGCGAGCGCGAGGAAACGCTGGGCGAACAGCGAGTAGTAGCCGGCGAGATCCGCGGCCGAATCGTAGCGTGGATTGACGGCCCAGACGATCTCGTCGAGCCCGGTGACCAGCGTCCGGCAGGTCTCGGAAAGTTGGTCGAGATACCCGTCCTTCTGCTCCTGGGGCACGGCCGGGTTCTTGACGAGCGAGCTGAGGATGCCCGCTTCGGTGAGCCCGGCGCCGAGTTCGTCGTGAAGATCCTGCGCCACGCGCGCACGCTCCTGCTCCATGACGCGGTGTTGCTCGGCGCGCTGCCGCTCGCCGATCTCCGCGGCAAGCTGGGTGGTGCGCTGCGCCACGGTCGTGCGCAGCACCTTCACCCAAATCAGCGCGAGCAACAAGCCGCCGGAAAGAATCGCGACGACCGCGATGGTGTGCCGGACCGTCCACCACGGCCCCTGCCGGAGGAGCACGATGTCCGTCGCACGGCCTAACAGCAGCTCGAACGGCTCGCGGCCGCCTTGGTCCTCGCGGGCGCTGGCATAGACGCCGGTGAGTTGCAGCAGGCTCCCACGCACGAATGGCTTTTGCGGGCCTCCGCCGCGCAGCCGGGCGAGGAAGCGCTGCGCTCCGGCCTGCATTTCCAGCACCCGCTCGTCGTGCCGCACGGTATCGCTCAAGAGCCGCGCTTCGATCTTCACGCGCTTCGAATCGCGACGCGGATCAGGCAGGTCGTCGGCGGAGAGAATTTCCGGCTCGGGCAAGGGCTCGCTGCCGGTCTTGCGCATCGCCGCCTCTAACAAAACCGGCGACGGCTTGCCGAGGCGCGGAAAGCCGACTGCCTCGACGCGGTCGCCCGGTTGCAAGGAAAGCGGCTCGCGGGTGAGAACCCGCAGGCCGATGGTCCCGTCGTGCAGGAAGGCCTCGTGCGGCAACGCGTGGAGCACTTGGCCGGCGATCCTCACCCGTTTCAGCGCATGGGCGTGGGAGGTGAACAGCAGCAAATCCGTGGCCCGCATTTCGGGCGTGGCAAAGGGCTCCCCGGGAGCGGGCTCGTCCACCGACAGCAGGACATTGCCGAGGTAGAACTCGCCCGCTTTGACGCGGCCGGTGGCGGGATCCCAATTCGCGGTGAAGACGCCGCGCAGGCGCACCACACTGCCGGCGAGGTCCGCAGCGGCAGGTGGCAGCGGGTAATACTCGTGGTAGTTGATCTTCACCTTGCCGTCCCTCGTGAGCAGTTGGATCGCGGCCGGCGAGGCCGACAGGATGACGCCTTGGAGCTCGACCTGCTCCGCATCGAGGCTGCCATTCATGAGCTGCTCCCAGGTTGGCCGCACCGGTTCGGGCAAGGCGGCGCTGCCCAGGCAGACGGCGCGTTGCGCCTTGATCAGCGGCGAAAAATCGCCGGGGTCGGTGATGCCTTCGATTTCCCACAACTCGCCGGGGCGTGGGTGGTCGGTCCAATCGCTGGTCCCGTGGAAGATGAAGACGCCGCCGGTCGCGTCTTGCAGCACCAGCGAGCCGGGCGTGCACATGGTGACCACGCCGCGAACCAAGGCGCGCAGTGGCTTGCGAGCTTCCTCGGGTTGCAAGCGCCGGATCTTTTCCGCGGTGACCAGCAGCTCGTCATCGCGAGGGACGCCGGACGAACCGATGAGCTGGACCTGTTCGCGGCTGGCGACGACCATGCGCGACGGCTGATAGATCCCGGTGGCGCGCACCCGCTGATGGAGCAAATGGGCGGGATCGCCTTCTCCGCCGTCAGCCACGATGATCGACAGGGTCGTCCCGTTTTCGGTGAGTTCGAGTTCGAGCTGGCGGCCTTGGCGGGCGGCGAAGGTCACCTCGCCCTCGGCCGCGACCCAGCGGTTTCGCTCTCCTCCGGCGAGTGCTTGTGCCACGGTCATGGTCGCGGGCGCAGCGGGATCGCCGTCGAGTTTTTCCACGACGCAGGTGGTTGCAGGATCACCGACGAACACGCGGCTGCCATCGTCCGAGGTGTCGTGGAAGACATGGATCCCCGAGCGGGGAATGTTCAGGAAGCCGGTGAACACCATGCCGGTGTTTTCCCAGCGGTGACGGCGGCTGATGTCGAAGTGGTCCACGGCGCCGGTAGCCACCGGCGTGAGCTTTGAAAAATCCGGCAGGGCCTCCCAGTCATCGCCGATGTAGGATTGGAAATCCAAGCCGGCTTGATGGCTGCCGTCGGGCATGGGTCGGAACATCGCGGACGGCGGGATTTTTTCTCGTTGGAGTTCCGGGCCCTCCCATTCGAGCAAGAGGTCGCAATGGCTGATGCCATTGAACCACTCGACGCGCAGCGGTTGCAGGCCGGCTTCGAGGAAGGCCGAGCCGGACTTGGTGACGGGTGGATGGCGGCCATCGATTTCCACCACCGGCGCGGTCCCGAGCTGGAGGCCGGCCCGGCCACGGGTGATCGCGCAGTTCTTGCCGGTAACCTTCACCCGGTCGCCGGCGTGAATGCCCGTGGCGAACGCCGGCGTCTCCAACAAGACCGTTGCCGAGTCGTCCTGAAGCGCCACGAGCGTTTGCCCCGCGGTGGCGCAGACGGTTCCTTCCACGCGGAACGTCCGGATGACCCGGCCTTGGCTCGCGAGCGATTCCAGCAGCGTGGCGAGGGGTTCGGGGGTTTCTGCCGCGGCGGTCCACGGGATCAGACCCGCGCCGAGTGCGAGGAAGAGAGGGCGGATCGACCGGTGGCGCATTGGCGGCGGGAAGTGGTGCCCGCGGTTCCACAAGGGTGATGGAAGGCAAAAAGGTCCGCAAGATGGAAGGGCAGGCTCAAATGGGTAGTTTCCCGCCAAAGGCGAGACCACTCCCGCTGGCTTTCCACTTGGCGGAGGCGGGGTCTCGGTGAAGCTTGGGTGCGATGCCCGAAGCGCCGCCCGAAAAAGCACACGCCAAGCGCTGGCGCTGGTTCGCGCGGAATCCCGTCTATCAGTTCTACTCCCGCGGTACGGAGCTCAACCACTGGTTCCGCCGGCGGGTGCGGCCGCCGGGGATCGCGCTGATGATCCTGGTGGTGATTTCGGCAGGCGCGGCGGCGGGCAATGCCGAGCCGCCGGTGTTCCAGGCGTTTTCGTTGGTTTGCGCGCTGATGATGACCGGCTTGTTCCTGGTGTTGTTCCGGCGCGCCTCGCTGGAAGCGGTGCGCGAGTTGCCAGCTCATGCCACCGCGGGGCAACCGGTGACCTACCATGTTTCCTTGCGCAATCTCTCCGGCCGCCCGCTGAGACGCTTCCAACTCCAGGAGACCCCGCCGGACCCGCGGCCGGACGAGGCGACCTTCCGGCTGAGCGAGGAGCCCGGGGAAAAGCTGCGCAATATTTTCGACCGGACCTTCGTGTACTACCGCTGGAACTGGCTCTGCGAGAAGCGCCTGCTCTTCGATGGCGGGCACAGTCCGCTCATCGAGCGGCTCGGCACGACCGGCCAGATCGCGGTGACCAAGACCCCGCGGCGCCGCGGCTTGGTGCGCTTGAATGACCTGCGGGTGCTGCTGCCCGACCCGCTCGGGCTGTTCCAGCGCTGCGTGAAGGTATCCGCGCCGCCGGCCTTGCTGGCGGTGCTGCCGAAGCGCTACCCGCTGCCGCGCTTCGAGCTCCCCGGCAGCGCGCGTTTCCAGCCCGGTGGCGAGGCGACTGCACGGCATGCCGGTGCGACCGGCGAATTCACCGGCCTGCGAGACTACCAGTCCGGCGATCCGCTGCGGTTGATTCACTGGAAAACCTGGGCGCGTACCGGCAAGCCGGTGGTGAAGGAACTGGAGGACACCTTTTTCCCGCGCCACGGGCTGATCCTCGACACCTTTCCGGGGTCGGGGGATGACGACCTGTTCGAAGATGCCGTGTCGGTCGCCGCGTCGTTCGTGGTGGCGGTGGATGCGCGCGAGTCGCTGATCGATCTGATGTTCATCGCCGGCCGGGAACGGGTTGTCACCGCGGGGCAGGGAATCGCGCGCTCGGAAACCCTGCTCGAGGTGCTGGCGGGCGTGGAAAGCTCGCCGGTCGAGGATTTCGACTCGCTCGCCAGGCTGGTCCAGCGTCACGCGGATGACTTGGCGGGCTGCCTGTGCGTCTTTGCCGGTTGGTCGGAAAGCCGGGCGAAGTTGCTCCAGCGGCTCAACCGCTTGGGCATCGAGACCTCGGCGATGGTGGTCGTGCGGGAACGGCCGGGGGCCGTGTCCCGCTGCCATTTCTTGCGCTCCAGCGAACTCGCGGCGGATCTCATGAAGCTACCGCGACGGTTGTGAAGCCCTAGGTCCTCGATAAACTCTGATCTGATGACCCCGCCCCGTTTCCTGCTCGGTGCCGCGCTCCTGTTCTGGGGCGCGATGACCGAGCGCGTGGTGCCGGGCCTGGCCTGTGCGCTGTTGGTCGAGGGCGCGCACTGGACGCGGGTGCGCTGGAACTTCGGCGAGCGGGCGTTCCTCAATGCCTGGCGGTTGTCGGTGTTGTTCCTGTTGGTGGCGATGGTGCTGGTGCTGCTGAATGGCGCCCGGCTCACCGCGATGTCGATCGTCTTCACCTGGCTGCCGGTGGTCCTGATGCCGCTTGAGTTCGTGCAGGCGTATGGGATGTCCTCGACCACCACGCTGGCGACCTTTTCGGTGATGGTGAGGCGGCGGCGTGACCACGCGTTGAAATACGGACTGCCCTTTCGCGAGATCCGCTTCGGCTTCGGCAGTGTTTACCTGTGCGCCACGCTGCTGGCCTCGTGCCTGGGCTCGCGGGCGGACATGCCGGTTTTCTATCCGCTGCTGGTGTTGCTCGGCGCGTGGGGCCTGATGGCGGCCAGCGGTCGTGCTTGGAAGCAAGTCGGTCTTGCCTTCCTCTTCGCGGTTCTGATGTCGGCCTTCCTGGGGGTGGGCGGTCAGTTGGGGCTCATGAAGCTGTACCGCTACGTGACCACCATGGGCCAAAGCGAAGGCAGCTATAGCTCGGATTATGCGCGCGAACGCCTGACTTCGATCGGCAGCATGGGCCGGCTGAAGCAGTCGCCGGAGATCGTCTGGCGGCTCATCCCCGAGCAAGGACCGCTGCCGAAGCTGCTGAGGATCGCTTCCTACAATACCTATCTCGAGCAAGGATGGCAGGCCGACCTGCTGCCTGCCGAGACCGATCCTGACAGCGACGGCTTCAGCCCGGTTGCGGAAATCACCAACCCGGACAATCCGGACGATCCGGAGGACAAGTTCTTCATCGCCCCACCGGATTTGTTGGACCCAAAGGTTGCCGTCGCCCGCGACCTACCGCGCTTCCGCCTGCGCGGCGCCACCTCGTCGCGGAATTTCAGCCTGCTGCCGCTGCCGGGAAACACGGCCAGTTTCCACCAGTTCGATCCGGAAGAGTTCGATCGGAATCCCTTCGGCACCTTCCGCCTCAAGCCGTCCCAACCGGTGGCGGATGCGCGGGTGCTGTGGCATCCGGATTTCTCTCCGGAACTGCCGCCGTGGAAGGCCTTGGCCAGTTCCTTCGATCGCCGCCGCTTTGATTTTCCGCCGGTCGCTCCGGACGCGAAGAAGCGCGTGTCGGTGGAGCCGGAGTTTCAGATCCCGCCGTCCGAGGCCGCGGTCATGGCCCAGGTTGCCGCGGAACTCGGCTTGTACGACGTGCCACTGGAAGAAAAGATCGCGCGACTCCGGCGGCACTTCGTGGCGAACTTCCACTACACCCGCTATAACCGCACCCGCGAGGACTTCGACCCGGCGAAGCACGGCACCTTGATGGGGAAATTCCTCACTGACACCCGTGCCGGCCACTGCGAGTTCTTCGCGACCGCCACCGCGCTGTTGCTGCGCGAGGCCGGGGTGCCCACCCGCTATGTCAGCGGTTTCATAGCCGCGGAGATCGATCCCAAGACCGGCCAGGCCTTGCTCCGCGGCACCCATGCCCACGCGTGGTGCCGGGTTTGGGACGCGGAGCTGAAGCACTGGTTCGATGTCGATCTGACGCCGCCCGACTGGCTGGGCATGGAAACCCCGCGCATGTCCCGCTTCCAAGGATTGACCGACTGGTTCCAGCGAGTGCGCGAGGATCTGCTGGTGTGGCGTGACCAGCCCGGCCACATGATGTGGCTCACGCTCGGCCTGCTTACCCCGATCGTCTTCGGTATCGCCTACATCGGCCGGAACCTCTGGCGATCGCGCAGCCGGCTGGAGGCGGAGAATGCCCGCCTGCGCGGTGCGACGGTGGTGGCCACGCCTTTGACTGCCTTGGAAAAGCCCGCCCGCAAATTGCTCGGCGAGCGCCCGGCCGGCACGCCACTGGCACCGTGGTTGATGCGGTTGTCCTCACGGCTTGCCGAGCCGGACTTGTTGGTCCGGGCCTTGGCGCTTCATCATCGCCTGCGGTTCGATCCCGCGGCTCCGGTGGCGGAACTGACGGCCGAACTCCGGTCGCTGGTGGAAGGGCTGCGAAAAGACTTGGGAGGCCAGCGAGCCTAAAAACGGCCGGCCAATCGAGGCCCGTGGGTGGGCTGATCGGGAACATGCCCGATCGAGTGATTACTTGTTTTTCGGCACAATTGTTGTCCGACATGCCAATGCGGCAGCAAAAAATCTTTATCTCACAAAAAGCTGCAAATTAGTGAGTTGCGAAGTGCGTGAATGGCGCGAAGGATGGGAGATAAAGTCATTTATTGTTTTTTAAAGTGACTTTAATCAGCGTGCTATGTGAGTCAAATGCCACAAAGCGCGTGCTTAAATGCGATTTTTGTCCGCTGGCAAGCTGCCGGAGTCGCTGAGTTCGCTGTGGGTTTGGCTCAGAAACCCCGCGAGCGTCCCCGATCGCTCGAAAACCCAATAGCCAAAGCCCCATGAGACCTCAGACCGAATGGCTGCACCGGCAGCCGGCAACCCGGCGTGCCTTGCTGGCAGCCCTCCTGTCCACCTCGCTCGTCCCGCCCTTGTACGCCGACTATGCGGCGGAGGTGATGAGCGAAGACCCGATCGCCTACTATCGCTTCGACGACGGTGTGGCCACCGATGACCTTCCCAGTCCCGCCGTCAACGATGGCAGCGTTGGGCCGGGGGTGAATGGCAGCTATGCCGGCAACTTCGTCCGGGGCGTTCCCGGAGCCTTGCCGGGCAGTGCCAACACGGCGGTCCAAGGAAGTGGCACCCTCGTCCAGATCGCGAATGACCCGGCGATCAACAACGCGGGCTCTTTCAGCGTGGAGGCGTGGCTCAAGCCGACGGCCATCCCCGCCGCCGGCGCCTTGATCAGCCCGATCGCTTCGTTTCGTGAAAATGACGGCACCTTCGGTCGCGCCGGCTGGCTGATCTATCAGGGCGACACCAACACCGGCTTCAATTTCCGGGCATACAATCGCAACGGCAGCAACTTCACCTTCAGCATCAACTCCGGTGCCGGGACTGTTACCGCCGGGGCTTGGCACCATGTGGTGGCGACGTGGGACAGCGTGGCAAGCCAAGGAAAACTCTACGTGAATGGCGTGCTCCTCTCGACCAGTGCGGTTATCGCTCCCGGCGGGCCGAATTCGTCCACCTACGAGCCCAACAACACCCGGCCATTCACGCTGGGTTCGCGCGACGGGGCTTTCCCGTGGTCGGGCGATATCGACGAGCCGGCATACTACACGAGCGTGCTCAGCGATGCGCAGGTGCTGGCCCATTACAACAACGGCATCAGCCCGTCGCCATCACAAACCTACGACTCGCTGGTGCTGGCGGACGCGCCGGCTGCCTACTGGCGTGTCGGGGAGGCGGCTTTTACCCCGCGCACTCCCCCGGTGGCGGACAATGCCGGCAGCCTAGGTAGCTCCGCCGATGGCGGCTACTACGCCGGCTCGAAGAACACCGTCACCGGGCCTGACCCTTCGACGGGATTCCAAGGGTTCTCTTCCGGCAACTCCTGCCTGGCGCTCGCCACGGCCAACGGCCATGTCGGCACCGCGCTCGGCTTGCTCAACAATCGCCCCGCCTTCACTGTGATGGGCTGGGTGAAACGCGGGCCGGTGCACTCGACCCGTGGCGGCTACTTCGGCCAGAACGACCTGCTTGAGTTCGGCGACGCCGCCAACGGCACCAACATCGAGGCCTGGGTCAACGCGCGCGGCGGCAACATGGTCACGCCGTATAGCTTCGCCGACGACCAATGGGGATTCATCGTCCTCACGGGCGACACCTCGCAATCGACGCTCTATTTGAACGGCGTCCAAGTTGCCCAGTTGACTGGCAGCCTCGCCAGCTACGGCAGCAGCGCCTTCAACTTCAATATCGGCGGCGGCGGCATCTTCGGCACCTCCGGCGACTACTTCCGCGGGGAAATCGACGAGGTCGCCGTATTCGACAAGGCGGTCACGGCGGGCCGCGTGAAGCAGCTCTACGATACGGCCTTGGGAAGCGTCAGCGTCGGGCTGGTGAATACCGTGCCTTCGGTCTCTCCCACCGGCGAGATTCCGGAAGGGCAACCGTTTACCTTGAGCATCGATCCCACCGGCACGCCGCCCTTCACCTACCAGTGGAAGAAGAACGGCGTGGACGTTCCCGATTCCAACTCCGCCACCCTGGTGGTGCCGGCCGCGGAGGCGAACTCGCCAGTCACCGAGCCCTACGAATACACCGTCGTCGTCACCAATCTCAGCGGCGCGGGCACGATCACCAGCGATCCGGCCTTGGTCTATGTCACTCCGGCGCTGAAGTGGACCGGTGCCGATGGCACCAGCCCGGGCACTTGGGCGGTAACCGGCGGAGCGCTCAACTGGAAGACCTTCACCGGCGGCACTCCGGCTGCTTACACGGATGACCACGCGGTGATGTTCGATGACAGCGGCACGACCTTGACCGCGACGCTGACGGAGCCCGTCCAGCCGAAGAGCGTGATCTTCGACAACGACACCAAGGACTACCTCATCACCGGCCCCCATTCGCTCAGCACTGCTGGCGGTGGCGGCGTCGTGAAAGGCGGGACCGGGACGGTGGAGATCGGAGCGGATGACCTCTTCGTGGAAACCGTGACGGTCAACGAGGGTACCCTGAAGCTCGGCAGCGGCATGGTCACCGGGCTTTACGCCAGCGCCACGGTCGCCGTGAACGGGGGCACGCTGAACATCGGCCTGCCGACCGGGACGCCCTATTCGAATGCCACGGCCGTCGCCTCCGGCGGAACCGTCGCGGTGACCGGTACCGGCGACCTGGAACTTTCGTCCGCCAGCAGCGGGATCGGCGGTGCAGGCAGCCAAGTCTTCAATCGCAACGGCACGGTGGTCGTGAACATGCCAAACGCGCTCGGTGGCAGCGTGGCGATCCAGTCCGGCACCGTCGCCTTCGATGGCAGCCAGAACGCCAACCGCCTCGCGGCCAACAAGCTCGTGAACGTCAGTCCTGGCGCGACCATGGAAATCCGGGGCGTGAACGCCTTGCCCACCGGCGCAAGCTCGGTTTCGGTCGTGCTCAACCAGGCGTCGCTCAACGTGGTCACCGGCGGCAGCGCCGCCACCGGCCCTACCGGTCAAAGCCACGCGCACCTCAAGGATTTGACGCTCGATGCCGCGACGGTGACGCTCGGCTACTCCGGTGGTGGCGGTGCCTACAGCGGCGAGAGCTTCCAGCTCAATGGCGGCATCACCGTCACCGGCACCGGTGCCTCGACGATCAGCATGGGAAGCGGCGCCAATGCCGGCAACTCGGGCATCGCTCCGTCCGGCAATGCCACCCACACGTTCGACGTGGCCAACACCGCCGTGGGTGCCGATTTGATGATCGCCGCGGAAATCGAGAACACCGACGCGAGCGCCGCCAACGCGGCCCTGAGCATCCTGTCGAAGACTGGTCCCGGCACGCTGCAACTGGCCGATGGCATCGCCCACGGCTTCACCGGCACCGTGCAGGTGAATGAAGGCACGCTCGAGGCCACCGGCTCGATTGCCGGCCCGCTGACCGTGGCGGCTGGCACATTCGTGTCTCCCGGCGCTTCGGTCGGCACCTTCGCCGCGGGGAATACCACCGTGGACGGGACCTACCGCTGCGACATCGACGCCGTGGTTGCCGACCGCCTCACGGTAAATGGCAACCTGACCTTCGGTGCGGGCGCGACCATTGCCTTGAGCGTGGGCCCCGGCGGTGCCACGGCCCCGTCCTATGAGATCGCGAACTGCACCGGCACCCTGTCCGGGCCGTTGCCCGCGCTCACCGGGACGATTCCACCGGGCTACTCGCTGCAGGTGGTTTCAGGCTCGTCCTTGATCCTCGCCCAAGCGACCCTCAATACCCAGCCGGTCATGACCTCCGTCGCCCCGTCCGGCAGCGAGGACTTCAATACCAGCGGCGGCGGCTTCACCGTGAGCGCGCCGGTATCCTCCCAGACGGATTGGACCTACAGCTCGGGTTCCTGGCTGAGCTTCGGCGAGCACGACGGCACCGGTGGCACCACCCACACATCCTACTTGTCCACGCCGATCTACACGGTGACCCAGGCGGGGGCGGTGACGATGTCCTTCTCCCACAAGTACAACTGGGAAGTCGATTATGACGCCGGAGCAGTGGAGATCAGCGTCAACGGTGGTGCCTTCACCCGTCTTCCCGGGACCGCCTTCACCTTGAACGGCTACGACGGCACCTTGGCCGCAGGCACCAACAGCGCGCTGGCCGGACAAGAGGCCTTCCTCGGCCAGTCGGCAGGCTATCCGGCGTATCACACGACCGACTGCACGCTGCTCGCCAGCGCCGTGGTGGGCGATACCGTGCAAGTCCGCTTTATGTCCGCCTCCGACGACTACTACTCGGAAGGCGGATGGGAAATCGACTCGTTCTCGATCACGGGAGCGTTGCCGAAATTGCTGAAGCTCGAGTGGCCGGTCGGCGTCATGCAGTACTCCGACACGCTGCAGCCGCCGTGGACTGACCTGAGCGGCAGCAGCCCGCTGCTCATCGACACGATGGCCGCGCCGAAGCGGTTCTTCCGCCTCAAGCCGTGAGCT
>CBKZPU010000017.1:0-45083 GCA_966696705.1 uncultured Verrucomicrobiaceae bacterium
TGCTACGTCGGCGGCGCCTTCATCCGCTCCGAGTCCGGCCGCGTGTACGAAATTCGTAGTAGCGATGGCGAGTTCTTCGCCAATGTCCCGCGCTGCACGAAGAAGGACCTGCGCAATGCCGTCGAAGCCGCCGCCAAGGCCGGTGCCGGCTGGGCGAAGCGCACGCCTTACAACCGCGCCCAGATCCTCTATCGCCTCGCCGAGATGCTCGAAGCCCGCGGGCCGGAGATGGCCGAAGTCACCAGCGAAAAGGAAGTCCGCTCAACCATCGACCGTACCGTCCACTTCGCCGGCTGGGCGGACAAGTACGAGCAGGTTCTCGGCAGCGTGAACCCGGTGGCCAGCCCGCATTTCAATTTCACCGTCACCGAGCCGATGGGCGTGGTCGGCATCCTCGCGCCGGAGGAAGCACCGCTGCTCGCCTTGATGACTTTGATCCTGCCGGCCATCACTTGCGGCAACAGCGTCGTCGCCCTCGCCTCGCATGCCGCGCCTTATCCGTCCATCCTGCTCGGCGAGATGCTCGCCACCAGTGACTTTCCGGGTGGCGTCGTCAACCTGCTCACCGGAGAGCGCAAGGACATGCTGCCCACGTTTGCCACCCACGAGCATCTGCGAGCCGTCGCGACGGTGGCATCACAAGAAGAAGCCGTCGCGTTGCAACAAGGGGCCGCCGAGAGCGTCAAACGGGTGAAGCTCCACGATCCGAAGACCGATTGGTATTCTTCCGGGCACGACAGCCCCTATGCGATCCGCGACTTCGTCGAGGCCAAGACCGTGTGGCATCCGATCGGGGCATGACCGCTTGCGGCGCCGATGCTCACGCCGGGGTCAGGCGCACTTGCTCTGGCCCGTCGGAACCTGCCAACCTGTGACCATGAATCGCCCCCATTACCACGGCGTCGATTTCCATGTCGGCAAGACGCCGCTGATCCGGCTGAAGAAACTCTCCGGGCTCACCGGCTGCGAGATCCTCGGCAAGGCGGAGTTCATGAACCCCGGCGGCTCGGTGAAGGACCGCGCCGCCCACGGAATCATCACGGACGCGGAAAAGCGCGGCGTGCTTCCGCCCGGCGGCACCATTGTGGAAGGGACCGCGGGGAACACCGGCATCGGCCTCACCGTCATCGGCCATGCGCGGGGCTACAAGACGGTGATCGTCATCCCCGAGACCCAATCGCCGGAAAAGTTCCAGCACCTCCGCACGCTCGGCGCGGAGGTCATTCCGGTGCCGGCAAAGCCATACAGCGATCCGGACAACTACAATCACATCGCCCGCCGCATGGCGGAGGAACGCGGCTGGTTTTGGGCAAACCAGTTCGACAACACGGCCAACCGCCAAGCCCACTACGAGACGACGGGACCCGAGATCTGGGAGCAGACAGCCGGCACCGTGGATGCCTTTGTCGCCGCGGTCGGCACCGGCGGAACGCTGGCCGGCGCCTCTCTTTTCCTGAAGGAGAAGAACCCGAAGATCGCCACCGTCTGCGCCGATCCTTACGGGGCGGCAATGTGGTCCTGGTTCACCCATGGCAACCTCGACGACGATGACGGCGACTCGTTTGCCGAAGGCATCGGCCAAGGTCGCGTGACGAAGAACATCGAGGGAATGGCCGTGGACAAGGCCTACCGTATCGATGACCAGACGGCGCTGTCGGTCGTCTATCAGCTTCTCCGTGAGGAAGGCCTGTTCCTCGGGCTTTCCAGTGGTATCAACGTCGCTGGCGCGGTGAGATACGCCCTCGACCACGGACCGGGTCTCACGATCGCAACCATCCTCTGCGACTCCGGCGCGAAGTACCAGTCGAAGCTCTTCAATGGCGAGTGGCTGTTCGAGAATGGCCTCGATCCAGAGGTATCCGTGGAGACGGTTTTTGAGCGGGGCTCCGCGTGAGTGGAGAGGCGATTCGCTCGTGGAGCCGGGACTGGGGCGATCTCGCAATTCCCTCCGGAAAGCCCCACTACCCGGAGGATTTCACCGATAAGTTTCCTTGGAGCATGGAAACCCTGAAGCACCCCCTTTGCGAACAGGGCATCGCGATCTCTTTAACAATCTTGTTTTCAATGGATTGAATTACTTTCCGAAAAACCCCCTTGACCGGCCGGATTTAATTCCTACCGTTCACTCCACATTCGCCGATGCACCTTTCCAAAAAAGCCGAGTATGCTCTGCGCGCCTCCATCCATCTGGGGATCGCCACCGAGATGGGGTTGCCGGTTGTTTCCGGCGTCGAGCTTGCGGACGCGAACCGGCTGCCGCTGAAATTCATCGAGCGCATTCTCCAGGAGTTGCGCGAGGCGGGCATCGTCGAAACCAAGCGTGGCAAGCTCGGCGGCTACGCGCTCGCCACGCCGGCCGACAAGATCCGCATTGGCGATCTAGTCCGCCTCATGGATGGCCGTCTCGCCCCGATCTGCTGCGCCAGCGAATACGCCTACCAGCGCTGCACCTGCCCGGATGAGGACCACTGCGGGCTGCGGATGCTGATGATCGATGTCCGCAATGCCATCGCCAATATCCTAGACCGCTACACCCTCGCCCAGGTCGTGGAGGTCACGCTGCGGAAGATGCGCCGCGACGGCATCGCCCCGCCTTTCTCGACTCACCCGAGCGCGAAACTTGGCGCCGTGCCCGCCCGAGGCAAGGCCGACCCCGCGGACGGCTTCCTCGTCGGGCTTTCCCAACTTGCCACCGCCCCGAGCGATGAACCCCAAAGCAAATGATCGTCCCAAACCGGACTCTTCCCCGGCCGCCGACTGGCTGGAGGTCGTCCGCAAGAAGGTCGAAGAGCTTCGCTTCGGCTCCGTCCAGATCACCGTCCACGAGGGACGAGTGACCCAGGTTGAAAGCCTCGAGCGCACCCGTTTCCCCGCGACTCGCGAGGATCACGGACGACCCGCCTAACAACCTGCCAACATCGCGGCCCGCGCGGCCGCCACGAACCTCTGATCGAAGAGACCGACCGGACCACCGGAGGATCTTGGAAGTCGGGAACCGCGGGAGCCATTCCGGCTTTCCGCTGCCTGATATCCATGCCCGGCCCGGCGGTCTCTTCTTCGTTTCTCCCGGCCACCGCACCAGCGGGGCCTCCCGACAAAAACTGCGCACGACCTACCGGACCACCGGCGACGGACGCCCGCAGACAAAAATGAAACATAATTCCAACCGATCCACGCACCGCGTGTCCGTTCCATCCGCCATCCGTCCCGCCTCTTCACCGCGCAGCTCGGCGAGCTATCGCGTCCGCTTGCCACGGCGAGCCGCGATCGCCCTGCTCGCGCTGTTGCCAGGCGCCGGATTGGCTTTCGATCCCTTCGACACGCCCGGCGCGGAGGAAACCGCGTCCTTCGACGCCTTGTGGAAAGCCTTCACCCTCTACAAGGACGACTCGAATCCCATCCTCCAGGAGTTCAAGCTCCGCGGCCGCTACCAAGGCCAGTACTACTGGGTCGATTCCGACCAAGGCGATGCCGACACGTGGGAAGACCGCCGTTCGCGCTTTGGCTTCGACGCGAAGCTCTTTTCCAAGCAGGTCGAGGTGCGCCTCGACTTCCAAAGCAACGACGGCTTCGAGGATGCCTATGACCGGCTGGTCGATGCCTACGTGAAATGGAAGCCGAGCGATTCGCTCGCAATCACCTTCGGCCGCACCAAGCCTTTGATCGGCTACTACGACTTCCTGCAATCGACCAACGCGCAGCCGACCTTCGAGCGCTCGCAAATCTTCAACCAGCTCCGCGTCGATCGCACCACCGCGCTCACCTTCGAGGGCAAGACCGGAAATTTCACTTGGCAGGCCGGCGGCTACTCGAACGACACCGACCGCGAGTTCGGGAAATTCGGCGGTGCCTTCAGCTACGGTGCCGGCATCGGTTACAACGCGAAGGAAAGCTTCGGCTGGACCCGCGCCGACTTCCGCCTCGACTGGTTGCACAGCGACCACGATGCGGACGACCAGATCCTCGACCGCTACAATGACATCGTGTCCGCCACCTTCTGGGGGCAAGAGGGCCCGTGGGGCTTCGTCGCGGAAGGCTTCCATGCCTCCGGTGGTCAAGGCCGCGATGAAGATGTCTTCGGCTTCTTCCTCCAGCCGACTTACGACCTCATCCCGAAGCGCCTCCAACTCGTCGGACGCTACTCCTTCGCCACCGGCGACGGCCCGGATAGCGTGCGGCGCCAGACCCGCTATGAAAGTGAGGCTCCCGCGCTGACCGGCGGCGGCCGCGGCGACGAGTATCATGCGTTCTACCTGGGCGCGCAGTACTTCATCCACGGCGACAAGCTCAAGCTCCTCGCCGGTGCCGAATACGCCACCCTCGATGGTGGCGGCAATGGCGGCGACTACGACGGCCTCACCTGGCTGACGGGCGTCCGGTTCTCGTTCTAAAGAGTCACCCACCGAACGAAAACCATGAGCACTTCACTGGCAACCGGGGATTACCTGACCATCGGCCAACTGGCGGCTCACTTCGGCTGGTCGCCGCGTTTCATCGAAGGACTGGTCCGCGGCGAGCGGCTGCCAGCCGTCGAAATCGACGGCCAGTGGCATTTCCGCCGCGAGGAGGTCGTGGACTGGCTCGAACTCAAGATCCAGACTCTCGACTCCGTGCGGGTCAACGAGCTCGAAGCGAAACTCGAACACTCCCTGCTCGCGGACGGGACCTTCCGCACGCGGCGCAGCGATCGGCTCGCCTCGCGGCTTCCGTTCAGGGGCATCGCGCTCGACGTGCCGGTCACGAGCAAGGCGGAGGTACTGCGCGCGCTGGCGGAACTCGCCGATGGCACGGGCCTGCTGTTCGAGAAAGAATTCCTGCTCGCTTCCCTGATCGAGCGCGAGTCGCTGTGCAGCACGGCCCTGCCCGGCGGCGTGGCGATCTGCCACCCGCGCCGCGCCGTGCCGTCGGCCATCGAGCGCCAGTTTCTGTGCTTCCTGCGCAGCGCGGCCCCGGTGGACTTCGGCGCGGATGACGGGGAGGGAACCTCGGTGTTCTTTCTCATCTGCGCCCCTGACGACCGGGCCCATCTCCACGGCCTCGCACGGCTCGCCCGTATCCTCTATAGTGGGGGACTAGATGCCGTGAAGTCGGCCGCCACGCCTGAAGAAATCAAAGACGCCCTCGCTTCCGTCGAGGGCTCCATCGCCCCCCAATCCTGAACCATTCCATTCTTCGAATCATGAAATTCAAATCACTCCTTTTCTCCCTGCCCGTTCTCGCCCTCACCCTCTCGGCCTGCGGCAAGAAGTCGTCGGCCGGCGGCGAACTTGAACTCCAGAACGTCTCCTACGACCCGACCCGCGAGTTCTACGAAGAAGTCAACGTCGCCTTCGCCAAGAAGTGGGAGGCCGACGGCAAGGGAAAGATCAAGATTACCCAGTCCCACGGCGGATCCGGCAAACAGGCACGCTCGGTCATCGACGGCCAGCCGGCCGATGTCGTGACGCTGGCGCTTGCCGGTGACATCGACGTCATCGCCAAGCACGCGAAGCTGCTGCCCGACGATTGGCAGGCGAAGTTGCCGGACAACAGCTCGCCTTACACGTCCACGATCGTCTTCGTGGTCCGCAAGGGAAACCCCAAGGGCATCAAGGACTGGGGTGACCTCATCAAGGACGGCACGCAGGTCATCACGCCGGACCCGAAGACGTCCGGTGGAGCCCGTTGGAACTACCTCGCGGCCTGGGCATGGGCGGAGAAGCAATTCGGCGGCGATCAGGCAAAGGTGCTCGATTACATCACGAAGCTCTTCAAGAACGTGCCTGTTCTCGACACCGGCGCGCGTGCGGCGACGACGACGTTTGCGCAGAGCAAGATCGGCGACGTCTTCCTGTCGTGGGAGAATGAAGCCTACCTCATCGGGAAGCAGTTTCCGGATCAAACGGAGATCGTCTATCCGTCGCTGAGCATCCTGGCCGAGCCACCCGTCGCGGTGGTGGAGAAGAACGCGGAAAAGCACGGCACCGCCGCCGCGGCGAGGGCTTATCTGGAGTTCCTCTATACCGATGAAGCGCAGGAACTCGCGGGCAAGCACTACTACCGTCCCCGCAAGGCGGAGATCCTCGCCAAGTTCAACAGCAAGCTGCCGGCCATTCCGCTGGTCACCGTGGACAAGGACTTCGGCGGCTGGGCCAAGGCGCAGAAGACCCACTTCGACGACGGCGGCACCTTCGACCAAGCCTACGGCACCAAGTGATCCGAAGACGCCAGACTGGAGGCCATTGATTCCAGTCTTCCGTCTTCTGTCTTCAAGTCTTCTGTCTCATGCCAAAACAACGAGTCATTCCCGGCTACGGCCTTTCGATGGGCATTACCATCTTCTGGCTGAGCGGCATCATCCTCATCCCGCTCGCCGCCTTGTTTATCAAGGCGGCGGGCTTGGGCCCCGGCGAGTGGTGGACCATCCTCACTTCGCCGCGGGTGCTTGCCGCGGCCAAGCTGACCTTCGGGGCGAGTGCCGCGGCGGCCGGGGTCAGCGTGGTGCTTGGCTTGCTGGTCGCGTGGGTGTTGGTGCGATACGAGTTTCCCGGCAGGAAGATCCTCGATGCCATCGTGGATCTCCCGTTCGCGCTTCCCACCGCCGTCGCGGGCATCACGCTCACCCAGATCTACGCGCCGAACGGCTGGATTGGCAGGCCCCTTTTCGAATGGGGCATCAGGAGCGCTTACACGCCTCTCGGGGTGTTCATCGCGCTGACTTTCATCGGCTTTCCCTTCGTCGTCCGCACGGTGCAACCGGTGATGGAGGATCTCGGCAGCGAGCTTGAAGAGGCCGCCGCCAGTCTTGGCGCGAGTCGCTGGGCCACCTTCCGCCGGGTGATTTTCCCGATGCTCGTGCCCGCGCTGATCACCGGCTTCACTTTGGCCTTCGCCCGGGCGATCGGGGAATACGGCTCGGTCATCTTCATCTCCGGCAACTTGCCGATGAAGACCGAGATCTTGCCGCTGCTCATTGTCAAACAACTGGAGCAATTCAAGTACGAGGCCGCCGCGGTCATCGCCTGCGGGATGCTGATCGTGTCCTTCGGATTGCTCTTCCTCATCAACCTCCTCCAACGCCGCCTGAACTGGCAAACCCGCTGAATCGATGGCCTACCGTCCCGTCACCACCGAATCCGCCGCGGTCCGCTGGCTGCTGATCGGCCTCGCGTTCACCATCCTCACGCTGTTCCTCTTGCTGCCGTTGACCGCGGTGTTCATCGAGGCCTTCCGTCGGGGTGCGGAAGTCTTCGTGAAATCGCTGACCGAGGACGCGGCGTTGTCCGCCATCAAGCTCACCTTGGCAGCGGCCTTCATTTCGGTGCCGCTCAACACGATCTTCGGCCTCGCCGCCGCGTGGGTGATCACCAAGTTCCGCTTCAAGGGCCGCTCCTTCCTGCTTGCGCTGATCGACCTGCCTTTCGCCGTGTCGCCGGTCATCGCGGGCCTCGTTTTCGTGCTGCTGTTCGGCGCGCGAGGCTGGTTCGGCCCGTTCCTTCGGGAGCATGACATCCAGATCATCTTCTCCCTGCCCGGTATCATCCTCGCCACCGTCTTTGTCACGTTTCCCTTCGTCGCCCGCGAGCTGATCCCACTGATGGAGAGCCAAGGCAGCGACCAGGAAGAAGCCGCGGTCACGCTTGGCGCTCGTGGCTGGCAGATCTTCCGCCGCGTCACCATTCCCAACATCAAGTGGGGTCTGCTTTACGGCGTGCTGCTCTGCAACGCCCGTGCCATGGGCGAATTCGGCGCGGTTTCCGTGGTCTCCGGCCACATCCGCGGCAAAACCAATACCCTGCCGCTTCACGTCGAGGTGCTCTACAATGAGTATCAATTCAGCGCCGCCTTCGCCTGCGCCGCGTTGCTGGCGCTGCTCGCGCTCGTCACCCTCGGCCTGAAAACCGCCGTCGAACACTTCACCGGCCATTCCGGGAAGGGACATTAGAAATCGGGAAATCGGCATAAGGTTCCCAATTTCAAATCTCCAATTTCAAATCTCCATTCCCCATGTCCGTCTCCATCCAGTCCATCCACAAGACCTTCGGCACCTACACGGCGCTCGATGACGTCTCGCTTGAAATCCCCGACGGCTCGCTGACGGCCCTGTTAGGCCCCTCGGGTTCGGGCAAGACGACCCTGCTGCGCATTGTCGCCGGACTTGATTACGCCGACCCCGGCAGCGGTCGCGTGCTTTTCCACGGCGAGGACGTGACGGATGTGCCGGCGGGAAAACGGGGCGTTGGCTTTGTCTTTCAGCACTACGCGCTCTTCAAGCACATGACCGTGGCGGACAATATCGCCTTCGGCCTCACCGTGTTGCCTGGTTCCCAACGGCCCTCGAAGGGCGAGATCGGCTCCCGCGTGATGGAACTGCTCCATCTGGTGAAGCTCGACGGTCTCGACAAGCGCCGCCCGCACGAGCTTTCCGGTGGCCAGCGCCAGCGCGTCGCGCTCGCCCGCGCCCTCGCCATCCGGCCGAAGGTCCTGTTGCTCGACGAGCCCTTCGGGGCGCTCGATGCCCAGGTGAGAAAGGACCTCCGCCGCTGGCTGCGCCACTTCCACGATGAGATCGGACTCACCACCCTCTTCGTCACCCACGACCAGGAAGAAGCGCTGGAACTGGCCGACCAGGTCGTGGTCATGCGCAACGCCCGCATCGAGCAAACCGGGGTGCCGCAGAGGATCTACGATGAACCTCGTACTTCATTCGTCTATGAGTTCCTCGGCGAGGTGAACAAGCTCGACGACGGCCGGTACGTCCGGCCGCACGAGATCGAGCTGAAGTTCGCCGCCGAGGAGGGCGTTCATCTTGCCGGCCGCGTCAGCCACCTCTTCGTCGCCGGTCCCTTCGCCCGCCTCAGCGTCGTTCCGGAAGCCGGCAGCCGCCGCGAGATCGAGGTGTGGGCGACCCGCGAGCAGGTGGAGGAAATGGCCCTGGCGAATGGCGACATCGTCGGCCTGCGTTTCCCGGAGCCGAAGCCCGCCGCCAAGGCCCCGAAAACGGGCCCGACCAGTCATTCGCCGTAAAGCCGAATGGAGTCGAGGAGGCGCGGGTTCTGGGTAACCGTGAACCCGCGGCGGCGTCGCATCTCCCCTCCTCCCACTCAAACGCGGCGAAGGATGACTTTAGAGCGTGACCCGCTGGATCCGCCCCGGCGAACGGGAGAGGAAACGCCGCGATAGATCCTCGAACTGATCCGAGAGGTCTGTCAGGTGGATCTGCAGCGACCCCGGGTCGGTCTTTTCCGAAACCAGTTCCAGCTCGGTCAGGCGGAATTTCACCAGCTCCGCGCAGGTCGTGGCGGAATCGACCAGCCGCACGCCCTCCGGCAAGAACGCCTTCAGCACCGGAATCAGCAGCGGGTAATGGGTGCAGGCGAGCATCAGGGTGTCGATCCCGCGGTCGAGCATCGGACCGAGGTAGGTGTGCAGCGCGGCGTGCGTCGCCGGATGGTCAAGCCAGTCTTCCTCCACCAGCGGCACCAGCAGCGGCGCCGGCGTCGCGTGGATGATCAGGCCCGTCCGTCGCAGGGCGAGGGCATGCTGGTAAGCGTGCGAGCGCACCGTGCCGCGGGTCGCAATGATCCCGATCCGCTGCGCGCCGGGATCGGCGAGCACCGCCTCCACGCCGGGCTCGATCACACCGATGATCGGCACCTGGTAGCGCTCCTGGAGCGACGGCAGCGCGTGGGCGGTGGCGGTATTGCAGGCGACGACCACCATTTTCACCCCGCGGTCGAGCAGGAAACGAACGTCCTCGTGGGCGAATTGGCGGATGGTTTCCGGGCTTTTCGAGCCGTAGGGGACACGGGCGGTGTCGCCGAGATAGACGATATCCTCGGCGGGCAGAAGCTGTTGCACGGCGCGCACGACGGTCAGGCCGCCGACGCCGGAATCGAAGAAGCCCAACGGGGCATTACGCATGGCCGGGAGGAAAGACGGGAAAACCGGTCGCGGGAAGCGGAAAGAGGGCGTTGCGCGTCGGGGGCAGGGCGGTTATTCAGGGCGCGTGAACGGAAAGATCGAAGTGGCGATCGTGGGCGGCGGACCGGCCGGCTGCACTTTGGCGGCCCTCTTGGCGCAGCGCGGCATCCGCACGCTGGTATTCGACGACGACAAGCGACCGGAGCTGCTGGTCGGCGAATCCCTGCTGCCGCGGGTGATCAAGCTGATGCGCCGCCTCGGGATCGAGGACCGGGTGAAGGAGTTCGCGCAGTACAAGCCGGGCGTCGGTTTCATTTCCCGCGACAGCAGCCGGCTCGATTTCTTTTTCCCGCAGAAGGCGATCAAGGGCATGCCCAACTACGCCTACAACATCCCGCGGCCGGAATACGACAACCTGCTGCGCACCCGCGCGGAAGAACTCGGGGTGACCTTCGTGAAACGCCGCGCCCAGCTCGAGCGCGGGACCGATGGCCGGGAAATCCAGCTCACCGCCGAATGTCTCGCCTCCGTGCCGGAACTCGGCGGCCAGCATCCCAAGCTGCTGGTCGATTCCACCGGCCGGGCACGGTCCTTCGCCCGAGTTCTCGACATCGGAGCCAAGCGGGGCAGCCGCAATGACGTCGCCTACTTCGCCCATTTCGAGAATTTCGACGTGGAGGCACTGCGCGAAGGCCAGGTCGTCATCACCACGCTCAACCACGGCTGGAGCTGGCGCATTCCCCTGCCCGGCCGCCTTTCGGTCGGGGTGGTGGTGGACAAGGCCTCACTGAAAGGCCACGGCGACACGCCGGAAGAGCGGCTCGAGTCGATCATCGACCAAGAGCCCCTCCTTGCCGCGGCGGGGAAAGACCGTCGCCGTGTCACGCCGGTGATGACCTACACCAACTACCAGCTTATTTCCAACCGCGGCCACGGCCCGGGTTGGGTGGCGACCGGCGATGCCTTCGGCTTCGTCGATCCAATGCTCTCGCCGGGCCTGTTCATGGCGATGCATTCGGCGGATCTCATTGACCAGCATGCCTTCTCGCAAGGGGTCGGCATCCTCGATCAGCCGGCAAAACTCGCGAAGGCCTTCGACAAGGTTTTCGCCGAACTTCTCGACTGGCACGAGGCTTGGGCGGAGCTTATCGAGTATTTCTACGATGGCCGGATGTACGCCCTGCATTCCGCGGGAGTACAGCTCTCGGAAAAATACGGGGAAGCCGCCCTGCCACGGCTGATGGAGCGCCATCTCACCACGCAAATCACCCGCCTGCTTTCCGGCGTGGCGACGCGCAGCCGCTATGGGCGGAGCCTGCTGAAGTTCTCGCTCAAGCACCTCGTCTGGGACGTGGCGCCGGCGGAGACCTACGCGATTCGCGGATAAGGCCTACCCTGCCGCCATCGCGAGGGCGCGAACCGCCAGCCGCAATTCATCCTCCGTGGTGCAAAGCGGTGGCATCAGGACGATCGTATCACGGATCGGCCGCGTGAGCAGGCCGTGTTCGCGTGCGGCCAGACAAACCTGAGCACCGCCGCGGTCCATCTCGATTCCGGCGACGTAACCGCACTGACGGACGGCGCGAACCCTGGGAACGGTAGCTTTCAGTTCCGCCAGCAACTCCGTCATCAGGGCGATCTTCGGTTGCAGGCGCTTCAAGGTCTTCTCTTCCTCGAACACGCCGAGGCTCGCCAGCGCCACCGCACAGCCAAGCGGATTCGCCGTGTAACTATGCCCATAGTAGAACGCGCGATCGTCGCCACCAAGGAAGGCATCGTACACCGCGGCCGTCGTCAGCGTCGCCGCCATGGGCAGGTAGCCACCGGTCAGCCCCTTCGCGAGGCACAGGAAGTCCGGTATCACTTCCTCGTGATGGCAGGCGAACATTTCCCCGGTGCGACCGAAGCCGGTCATCACCTCGTCCAGCATCAGGTGGACATCGTGGGCATCACACCATCCGCGCAGTTCCCGCAGCATGCCGGCCGGCCACGAGCGCATCTCGTTCACGCCTTGGATCAGCGGCTCGATCACGACCGCTGCCGCGCCTTTCACCGCCTCAACCGGCAGATGACGCAGCGCTTCCATCCCGGACACGAAAGTCACCGGCACACCATGTCGGCGGAAGCGATCATGAAAGCGCGACACCCCACCCAGCGACGCCGCGCCCATGGTGTCGCCATGGTACGCTTGGTCGAAGGCGATGAAACCGGTCCGCTCCGGCTCGCCGGTCTGCTGGCGATACTGGATGGCCATTTTCATCGCGCACTCGATCGCGGTGGAGCCGTCGTCGGAAAAGAACGCGCGCTCCAGTGTGCCATCCGGAAAGAAGCCGCACAGCCGCTCCGCCAGTTCGCTCGCCCGCGGGTTGGCGAAGCCGAGATAGGAAGTGTGGGCCACCTCGTCGAGCTGGCGGGTGATCGCGGCATTGAGTGCCGGGTGACGGTGGCCGTGGATGTTCGTCCAGATGGAGGAATTCCCGTCGAGATACTTGCGCCCCTCCGAGTCCCACAGCCATGCGCCTTCGCCGCGAACCAGCACCAGCGGCTCGCTGTCCGCCCACGCCTGTTGAGGCGTGAAGGGGTGCCAGCAGTGTGCCTTGTCGGCCTCGATCCAGCGTCGCGTGTCGTCCCGCATCGCGGCCAGTTTCGGCCGCGACCGGCCGGGTGAAAAGCAAAGTTCCGGCCCTACGCGATCAGGGAATACCGGAATCCGGGGCGGCGTGCGAATCTGTCCACGTTCGGCAACGAACCAGCTCGGAAATAGATCTCCCTCTCTGCGGGCGATCGGCGACTCCCAAGGACGGCGACCCCTGGGAAGGACAGCCGGTCGCCCGCTGTTTTTTCCGGTCACGTCTTGAAATCCCGCAGCCTGAAGGCGGTGTAGCCGATCAGGAACAGCGTGGCATTCAAGCCGAACAGGAAAACGTAGCTCCCGGCCAGCTTCGGCCACGAGATCACGCTCTCCAGCAGGTAGACCCACGAACTCATTCGCCAAGTAACGAAGTACTGCTCATACGGTTTGAAGAACGGGAACTCCTGCAGAACCATGTCCACGAACAGGATGCTCAGCGCCATGATCGTCGCCGCGGCGGGCTTCATCTTGAAACAGGAGAACATGAAGGCGATCGACGACAGCGTGATCATGCTCAACCCGATCCCGACCGCCGAGAGCGCGATCCGGCCAATCCCCTCACCCCACGTGGGAAAGACCGAGAAGACCTTCATCTTGTAGTTCCACACAAAGAGCCCGCCGTCCCATCCGAGCGCCGCGACCGACATCGCATAACCGGTGATACCGACAAAGAGCACGAAGGTCACCGTGTAGATCGACACCGCGGCGTATTTCAGCAACAGGATGCGCAGCCGCGAAACCGGCCGTGCAAGGACGAGCCGCAGGTTCCCGTCTTCCGCCTCCTTGGCGACGATGTCCCCAGCCACCAGAGCGAAGTAAATCGAGCCGAGCAGGAACATGCTGAAGCCCATCACCCAGTAGGTCACGGTCAACGAACTGTAGTAGTCGTCGAAGCCGAAGCCATTGCGCTCGATGAGCTCGCGCAAGGTGCGCTGGCTGCGCTCCAGCTTGAAGACAACCAGGATGATCGCCTCCATGACGAGGAAGACCACATAGCCGATGTATGTCCGCGGACGGCCGAAGAGCTTGGCGAGTTCGCCGCGGAGCTGGCGGAGGAAATTCATGCGCCGGAGTGGTTCATCGCGATTTCCAAATAGAGATCCTCCAGCGACCGGCGAACCGGTGCGAAGGCAGCCACGCGGATGCCGCAGCCGACCAGCGCCGCGACGATCACCGCGGGATCCGCGTCGGACGGCAGCGCGATGCGACCCTGAGAAAGGATCTGCGCGCTGTTGAGTTCCAGGAAGGCTTTCGCCTTGTCCCAAGGGTCGAGGTTCACCTCATAGACCGGGGCTTCCTCCCGCAGGTCTTCCAGCGAGCTTTCGTGAACCAAGCGACCCTCACGGAGGATCGTCACGCGGTCGCACATTTGCTCGACCTCGGCGAGCAGGTGGGAGTTGAAAAGCACGGTCGTTCCCCGGTCCCGCCGCAGGTCGAGGATGAAATCACGGAACCACTTGATACCTTCCGGATCGAGCCCGTCGGTCGGCTCGTCCAATAGCAGCACCTGCGGTTCCGGCAGCAATGCTTGGGCCAGCGCCAGCCGCTGCCGCATGCCGTGCGAGAAACTGCCGACCTTTGAGCGGATGCGTTTCGTCAAGCCCACGCGCTCGACCACCTCGCGAGCCGCCTTCTCGTCGAAGCGCCCCGAGTAACCCGCAAGAATGCGCAAGTTCTCCCAGCCGGAGAGGTAGTCGTAAAAAGCGGGGCTTTCAAAGATCGCGCCGACCTGCCCCAGCGCACTTGCATGATCCTCCTGCACCGACACTCCACCAATGCGCGCTTCACCTCGATCCGGCTCCACCATGCCGAGGATGATGCCGAGCGTGGTGCTTTTCCCCGCGCCATTGTGCCCGAGCAAGCCATGGATCTCGCCGCGCTTCACCTCAAACGAGACGTCGTGCAACGCCGGCTTGCCGCCGAAGGATTTGCAGAGGCCGGTGACGGTGAGCATGGGAGAAGATGGTAGATGGCGGATAGGAGATTTTCGGGGCGCCGGCTTTGGGTATCTACCATCTACGATCTCCCAACTACCATCTCGCGCTTCACGGACTCACTCCGAACTCGACCTTGCTGGATGCGGAAAGGTCGGCGTAGAGGAAATTCACGCCCGACTCGCCGGGATGCCAGGACTCCTTGTCGGTGACGAGCGGGATCCGCCGGTCGTCGCCCTCCTTGCCGAATAACACCAGCTTCAGCCGATGGCGGCCGCTTTGGCTGGAGTTCCACAGGTAGCTGCAGCCGGAGGCTTCGAAGCATTTGTGATCGGCCGGGCAGTGGAAGGACTCGGGATTGGACAGGTAGCTCGCGAGTTCGGTCTCCAGAACCGGCGTGTCCTCGTTCTTGCCCTTCCGGCCCGCGGCGATTTCGGGCATGGTCTGGGCGTGATCTTGCAGGTAGGCCTCCAGCCCGGTGCCGATTTGGCGAAGGTTCGACAAGCAAGCAGCGTTGCGTGATCTCGCCATGACCGATCGCCCGACCGGCACGGCGATGGCCGTGAGGGCAGCCACGATGGCGAGGACGATGAGCACCTCGGTGAGGGTGAAGCCCGGTCGCCGTTGATGAGGGGAAGGCGTCATCGCGATGGCGGTCCGAATTCCTGTCCGCGAAGGCCCTGCATCACCTCGTTCATCGACTCCATCAGCGGCGCGAGGTCCAGCTTGGTGTCGGCACTGGCCTTCTCGAAGTAGGCGCGCAAGCCCTCGCCAGCGACAGTCTCCAGCAAGTCGTCACCCAGCTCACGCGCGCGGGCCATTTCCTCCTCCGTCTTGCCGCTCTCGATCTCGCGCAGCCCTTGCTCGACAAATTCCTTCCGCTTCTCCGGCGGCAGCGCGTCGATGGCCTCCATGAACTTGCCCATCGACTCCCGCACCGTGAGGTCGATGAAGAGCTTTTTCTCCGGCGCGCTCATCCGGCGGAAAAAACTCTCCGTAGAGCGGTCGTCGCGCGTCTTCTGGCGCTCGGCGAAATCCAGCCGGTTCACGAGTCCCGCGATCTCGCGGAGCTTCTTCTCCCGCCCCGGGTCAGTGCCATCCCGCTCCGACCAGTCCTCGAACGCCGCGGCCTCGATCTCACGGTTCACCTTCTCGGCGGTTACCTGCTTCGACCCCGCGAATGCCCGCAGCGCGGCCACGCCGCCCCAGATCAGGGCGAGCAGGAGGACGGTCTGGAGGAGGATGCGATGGCGGCGCATGGAACAGACCACAGCCTAGGCGGGATCCTAACACGCGCAAGCGGCCAACCACTGAAGGCGACTCCTGCTTCCGTAGGCGCGTTCGCCTGCCCCTCGTAGCCGAAGGCGAAGTGGGTGAGAACACGGAAGCCACCCGCGTGGTCCGCCTTAAGCTTGCTTCCGCGGCGTCACCACCGCGCCTACGGAGAACTCACACCCGCGAAGCCGACGCCCGTCGCAACCGGTCCATGATCGCCACGCCGAGGCCGGTCTCGCTGACCGGCTCGGCAACGATCGCGTCCAGCCCCTGCTCGTCGAGGTGGCGCATCACGTAGAAGAGCCGCACCGCGGCCTCGATCAGCTTGCCGCTGCCGGGGCTGAGCTCCTCCACCACCTCCCAGTCGTGGCGGTCGATGTAGCCGGCCTTTGGGTCGCCGCGGTAGCTCAGCAGTCCGTATTTCTTCCCCGGCTCCGGCTGAAAATCCTCCGCCTTTTCAAACATCAGCAGCGGCGTGCGCGGCGCGTAGTGACTCTCGAGCTGGCCGGGCACATCGGGCCGGTCGGTGATGCGTGTTTTCTCGATGACCACCTTGCCGAACTTCTGCAGGTCCTCCTTCGTCACCGGACCCGCCCGCAACACGTGGATCAGCGGCCGCTGCTCGCCGCGCGACTCGATCTTCACGATGGTGCTCTCCAGACCGTCGCGGCAGGCCCCGCCGTCGATGATCAATGGGATTCGCCCGTCCAATTCCTTCATGACCGCGCTGGCCGAAGTCGGAGAAATGCGGCCGAAGCGGTTCGCGCTGGGCGCGGCGATCGGACGGCCAAGCGCCTTGCCGATCTGGCGGAAAATCACGCTGCCGCTCTGCCTCACGGCCACCGTCGGCAGGCCGCTGGTCACGATGTCCGGCACCTTGGCGGTCTTCGGCAGCACGATCGTCAACGGCCCCGGCCAGAACGTCCCGGCGAGGCTTTTCACCACCGGCGCGATGTCCTCCGGCAATTCCGCCACCTCGGCGAGTTCCTTGAAGGAGGAAATATGGACGATCAGCGGGTCAAAGGCCGGCCGCTCCTTGGCGGCGAAGACCTTGGCGACGGCATCCGCGTTGAACGCATCGGCGGCGAGGCCATAGACCGTCTCGGTCGGCACGGCGACGATTTCCCCGGCGGCGAGCAAGGCGGCAGCCTCGCGCACGGCGGTCTTCATGTCTTCTTCCTCGGCGGACAGGATGCGGGTCTCGGGCACGGCGAGAGCTTGGCGACGAGCGGCGGAACCGGCCAGCCCGTATTTACATTTGCAGGATTGGAACTTCCCGCACCCGGCTACCCCGACTACGCTTCCGCCATGCAACCCGCGGACGGACTTCCCAGGAACATCGTGCTGATCGGCTTGATGGGCTGCGGGAAGACCACGGTGGGCCGCAAGCTCCAAGCCATGCTCGGCTACCCGCTCATCGATACCGACCACCTGATCGAGGAAAAGGCCGGGATGACGGTCACGGAAATCTTCGCCCGGCGCGGCGAGCAGGCCTTCCGCGAACTGGAAAGCGCGGTACTCAACGAACTCTCCGCCCCCGGCACCCCACGGCGGATCATCGCCACCGGCGGCGGCATCATCGGGCGCCGGGCCAACCGCAAGCTGCTCTCAAAACTCGGCTACGTCGTCTGGCTGCAAGCCCCGGTGGACGTCATCCTCCAGCGCACCGCCCGCAACCGCGACCGCCCCCTGCTCCAGACGGAAAACCCGCGGGAGAAGATCGAAAAGCTCCTGACCGAGCGCAGCCCGCTTTACCACGAAATCGCCGACTTGGAGTTGGAGACCGCGGGCTTGGAGACCGAGGAAATCGCCTGCGGGATTTTGGAAAGCGCGCGCTATCACTTCGCCCGGCCGTGACGAGCCATCCCCCTTCTCCCGCCATGCAGCGCCATGGGATCCCGTTTCCCGTGCTTCTTTGCCCGCCACAACCGTAGCCGGAGGCCCGGACTGCGCGCAGCCTGATGCCGCTCAAAGCCAGCAGCCCTGCTGCGGGGAAGCACGGGAAGACTGGGAGCACAACGAAACGAGCGAAACGGACGAAATCCGAAGGAGTAGAGGGCGGATCATCCCTACCCGCGCTGCCGCGCGACTCCTCGCATTCAAGCACTTCCAGAATGAGGTGCCCCTACAAGAGATCTCGTAGCCGCCTTACTGGCATACAAGGGGGCAGCTCTTGGGGCGGATCCGACATTTGAATTGGACCGCGAAGAAGCGCGAAACCGCGCGAAACCTGAAAGGCTGGAAGAGAAACTCGTTCCAACAAACCTCGCGTTCTTTCGCGTCACTTCGGATGCTTCTCCCTCGCTTGGCTTCGACGGCTACAGCTAAGAGCAAATCGCTCTAGCGTTTCCGTCGTCCACCGCCCTTTGGATACTTCACCGGCTTTCGTTCCGCCGTGGCAGCAGCACTGCCGGACGTCCCTTCCTTCAGCGCCTTGATCTGGTCGCGCAGGTGGGCGGCGCGCTCGAATTCCAGCCTCGACGACGCCTCCAGCATCTCCTTTTCCAGCTCGGCAATGACCTTGACCTTGTTGTAAACGGCCTCGTCTTCCGAAACCATCGAGCGCTCCAGCTTGTCCGCCTGCTCGCGCTGGTTCGAGTAGAGTTGCAGGCTCTCCTGCACCGCGCGCTTCACGCTCTGCGGCGTGATGCCGTGCTTCTCGTTGTGCTCCATCTGCCGGCTGCGGCGGTATTCGGTCACATCGATCAGGCGCTGAATCGAATCGGTCACCTCGTCGCAGAACAGCACGCAGTGGCCATTGAGGTGCCGGGCGGCGCGGCCCGCCGTCTGAATCAAGCTGGTCTCATTGCGCAGGAAGCCCTCCTTGTCTGCATCGAGAATGCAGACCAGCGAGACTTCCGGCAGGTCGAGGCCTTCGCGCAGCAGGTTGATGCCGACCAAAATGTCGAAGGCTGCGGCACGGAGTTGGCGGAGGATTTCCACGCGCTCCACCGTGTCGATGTCGGCATGGATGTAGCGGACCTTCAGGCCGGTGCCTTGCAGATACTCGGAAAGGTCTTCCGCAGTCTTCTTGGTGAGCGTCGTGACCAGCACCCGCTCGCCCTTCTCCACCCGCTGGCGACACAGCTCGATCGTCTCGTCGATCTGGTGCTTCAGCGGGCGCAGCGTCAACGTGGGATCGAGCAAACCCGTCGGGCGGATGATCTGCTCGACCACCAACGGACGGCCCGGCTTTTCGGGATCGAAGCTTCCCACGGGCTCGGCGCTGCCACTCGGCGTGATGCGGAGCTGCTTCAAGTCGATGTGCGTGAAGCCGCGGTCGTCGCCGCGACCCTTCACCGGGATGAACCGGCGGTTCTCCGGCCGCGAATTGACGATCTCGAATGGCCCCGGCGTCGCCGAAACATACAGCCGCTGCTTCGTCATCTGCATGAACTCGTCGAAGCGCAGCGGGCGGTTGTCGAGCGCGCTCGGCAGGCGGAACCCGTGCTCCACCAGCACCGTCTTGCGGCTCTTGTCACCCTCATACATGCCACCGACCTGCGGGATGGTAACGTGGCTTTCGTCCATCATCAGCAGGTAGTCATCCGGGAAGAAATCCAGCAACGTGTGTGGCCGCGAACCGGGAGCACGACCGGTCAAGTGGCGCGAGTAGTTCTCGATGCCCTGGCAGAAGCCCATCTCCTGCATCATCTCGATGTCGTAATCGGTGCGCATGCGCAACCGCTGGGCCTCGATCAGCTTGCCTTCCTTTTCGAAGGCCGCCACGCACGCCTCGGCTTCCTTGCGAATCTCGACGATCGCCTTCTTCATCTTGTCTCCCGGCGTCACGAACTGCTTCGCCGGGAAGAAGGTGTGCTTGTCGATCCGATCGATCGTCTTTCCCGTCAGCGTGTCGATGGTGGTGATACGATCGATCTCGTCGCCGAAGAACTCCACCCGCACCGCGGTTTCATCGAGATAGGCAGGATGCACTTCGACCACGTCGCCGCGCACACGAAACTTGCCGCGACCGAAGGCGATGTCATTTCGCTCGAAGAGGATCGCCACCAGCGCCTGGAGAAAATCGTCGCGGCGGATCTGCTGGCCGACCCACACCGGGACCATCATGCCCTCGTAGTCGTCCGGCGAGCCCAAGCCGTAGATGCACGACACGGAAGCGATGACGATCGTGTCCTCCCGCGTCAGCAGCGAACCCATCGTCGAGAGCCGCAAGCGCTCGATCTCGTCATTGATGGACGAGTCCTTTTCAATGTAAGTGTCCGTTCGCGGGATGTAGGCCTCGGGCTGGTAGTAGTCGAAGTAGCTGACGAAGTACTCGACCGCGTTGTGCGGGAAGAAGTTCTTGAACTCCGAGTAAAGCTGAGCCGCGAGCGTCTTGTTGTGGCTCATGATCAGCGTCGGCTTGCCGATCTGCTCGATCACGTTCGCCATCGTGAAGGTCTTCCCGGAGCCCGTGACCCCTAGCAGCGTCTGGTGCGTGTTGCCCGCACGGATCGACTTCACGAGCTTCGCGATCGCCTGCGCCTGGTCGCCCTGCGGGGCATATTCGCTGGAAAGTTGAAACGGCATCCGGCCCCTGTGTAGGCTTGAAAAGGACCGCTCGCAAGGGGCACCGGATTGATGGCAAAACTTACCGTAAAATTCCGCATCCGTTCGAAATGCCGTTCACGCCTTTCTTCCAGTCCACTTCCATCTCAAAATCCCTTCCATGGATCGCATCCCCGTTCATCTCGACGACCTCGGCAACGCCCTCTACGATGGCGGCGGACTTGCAGAACACCGCTGGTATTTGGACCTCCGAAACGGCAACCTCATTCCCGTTTCCGAATACGCCGACCTCCCCGAGGAATATGACGATCTCGAGGAACAGCCGGAAGTCTTCCTCTACATCGAGCCGCGCTCCTCTCACGAGGGCTTCGAGGTGATGGAAAGCTATGTGGACAGCCTGCCTGAAGGCGAGGCCCGTCGCGCCCTCGCCCGGGCGCTGCGACTGCCCAAGCCTTTCCGTTCCTTCAAGGACACCCTGTTCGATTTCCCCGACGAACGGGAGGCGTGGTTCGCCTTTCAAAGCAAGCGCCAGCGCGAAGCGGCGATCCAGTTTCTTGAGGAGAACCAGGTGCCGTGGGTGGAAGCCTCATGGACGAAGGAATCTTGACCCTGCAATCTGCGAAGCGCGCCGGCCGTTTTGTCGGGATACTCTACTTATGCCTGGCGCAAAACCACCGGCGGCCGAGCCAATTCCCGAATAAAGAAACTTTATTCTTTTATAATCCACGTCCGATGCTATCGGATGGCCGAGCCACCGCGGCTCTCACTCGCCATGACCACCACCGACATCCTCGGGCGTGAGGAAATCGTCCGCCTCGTCGATCGATTCTACGAAAAGGTCCGCGAAGACGAAACCCTCGGCTTCATCTTCGACAAGGTCGCCGCGATCGATTGGCCGTCGCACCTGCCGAAGATGTACGCCTTCTGGCAAACGGTGCTCTTTCGCGACGGCGGCTTCCGAGGCGACCCGATCGGCAAGCACGCCCGCCTCGTCCCACTGACGGCGATGGGTCGCGAGCAGTTCGACCGTTGGCTCGCGCTCTTCGAGGAAACCGTGGACGAACTTTTCACCGGCGAGAATGCCGGCCATATCAAGCGCTGCGCTGCGGACATGGCGAATGTCATCCACGCGAAGATCAACGCGGTGCCCGACGAGCGCTTCGATCCCATGAAGATCACCGCGGAGCAGCGCGCCCGCTACGCCTCGTATCGCGCCGCACCCACCGCGCAATAAGACGGAGCTACTTGGCGAGGCCTTTGCGGATCGCTTCAATCGATGGAGCTGGTCCTTCCGCCGGCTCGCTCCACTTGTACCGCACCACCCCGTCGGGTCCGATCACGGCGATGAGATACGAGTGCGCGAAATCGATCCCATTCGGCAGCCGGTCGTAGCGGACGCCGAGCGCCACGGCGAGTTCGAGCACCGCTTCGCCATCTCCGGTGAGCAGGTCCCAGCGAGTCTCCTCGATCTTGTGCCGCTCGCCGAGCGCCTTGAGCTCCGCCACCTTGTCGTGCTCCGGATCGAGCGAGACGAAAGTGAAGCGGCAGCGCGTTCTCTCCGCGTCCGTGAGTTCTTTCTCGATCCGCTGCATGTCGCCGATGATGCGCGGGCAGACGCCCTTGCAGGTCGCATAGCCGAGGGCGACGATCCGGGTCGTGCCGAAGGACTCCTTCCACGCGACCTTTTTGCCCGACTGGTTCGTCCACGTGGAATCGAACGCGTAGAGCGATCCTTGCGCCAAGGCGGTGTCTGCCGCGGGCGCGGGATGATCGTCCGCGGCGGCCACCGCGACGGAGGCTAACAAACAGACAAAGAGCAGTGCTTTCATGGCATGGGTTCGGTTGGAGCGGGTGCGTCCTTCGCGCCGCGAAAGCCGAGGCCGCCGAGACAGAAGGTGCCTTGCAAGGACGAGCGGAACGCGACGCGCATGAAGTCGGCATACTCGACCGCCTGGTTGGGATCGGTCGCCGCGCCGCCGCAGAACAGGGGACCGTCCGGCGAGCCGTCGGAGCGCGATTCGCCGCCGGTCATCGAAGCGACGAAGTTGCTCGTCCATTCCCACACCAGCCCGTGCATGCCGCGGACACCGTAAAGGTTCGCGGGCATCGAACCCGCGGGAGGCAAGACCGCCGGCGCGGGTTTCGAGTACCACGTGAGGATGCGCTTGCGAAATTCCGGATCGCCGGTCGCGTCCGCCTGGCGCTCGTCGGCGCGGGCGACGAACTCCCACTCGTCGAGCGTCGGCAAACGCTTGCCCTGCTCCTTGAGAAAGGCACGCGCCGCGAACCACGAGACGTTCGCCACCGGCGCGTCGGAGGGCGCGAGCGGACCGGGTTCGGTATCGCCAGCCCAGTGGCGGAGGTAGCCGCTGTCGGCGAACAAGCGGTTGACCCGCGAGCGTTGCCACTCGGGATGAGCGGTGACGAAGGCGAGAAACTCCGCGTTCGTCACCTGCCGGACATCGAGGAAGAAAGTCGCGACCTGGCGGGTTTGCCCGCTTTTCTCCAGCGGCCGCGAATAGCTGCCGCCTTCGATGCGTGCCATCGGCACCTCGGCCGCGGCGACCGCAAGCCAGCATCCCAAAAAGATCGCGACCCAACGTTTCATTTCTTTTCCGCGCGGACCTTCGCGACGTCCTCCGGTTTCACTTCGCCACCCTTGTTGTCCCACGAGTTGAGGACGAAGGTCATCACGTTGGCCACATCCTCGTCGTTGAGAGCCAGCGCGGGCATTACGCTGTTGAACTTGTTGCCATTCACCGTGACCTCGCCGGTCAGGCCATGGACCACCGCGCCGACCGCACGCTGCAAATCGGCGTTGAGGTAGTCCGACTTGGCCAGCGGCGGGAAAGCGGCCGGGATCCCCTGCCCTTCCGCCTGATGGCAGGCGAGGCAGTTGGTCGCGAAGACGTTCTTGCCGCGCTCCATGCGCTCCGCCTTGTTCGTCGCGGCCGCCAGCGGCTTGCCTTCCTGCGGCATGGTCTGCGGCGTACCGCCTTCGGGCAGATAGACGCGGTCGTCGAGCTTGCCCGAGTAGGTCAGCGACTCAGGATCGCCAGCGACCTTGATCATGCCGATCGCGCCCTTGTTGAATGCGCGGGTCAGCGCGTGATCGACCAGGATCAGCGTGCCGGGAACATCGCACTTGAATTCGAGGATCGCCGAACCGCCCGCCGGGACCAGCGTGGTCTGCACGTTGCTGTTGATCGTCTTGGTGCCGCCTTCGACGTACACCTTGTCGAAAATCTCGCCGATCACGTGAAACGACGAGCTCAGGTTCGGGCCACCGTTGCCGAAGAAGATGCGGACCGTTTCGCCCTTCTCGGCCTTGACCGCCTTGTCGCCCGCCATCGCTCCGACCGAGCCATTGAAGACGACGTAGTCCGGCCTTTCATCGATGGCCTTCTCCATGTCGAAGGGCTGAAGACCCTGCTCGCCATTGCGGCCCTTGGTGTAGAAGTCGCCCTGCACCACGTAGTACTCGCGGTCCACCTTCGGCAGCCCTTCCTCCGGCTCGACGTAAATCAGGCCATACATGCCATTCGCCACGTGCATGCCCACCGGCGCGACCGCGCAGTGGTAGATGTAAAGGCCGGGATTCAGCACGCGGAACGAAAAGGTCGAGCTGTGCCCCGGGGCGGTGAACGACGCCGCCGCGCCTCCGCCTTGGCCGGTCACCGCGTGGAGGTCGATGTTGTGCGGCATCTTGCTCGTCGGGTGATTCATCAGGTGGAACTCGACGAAGTCACCCTGGCGCACGCGGATGAACTTGCCCGGCACGCAGCCGCCGAAGGTCCAGAAGGTGTAGTTCACGCCGTCGGTCATGCGCATCTCCTTCTCGATCACCTCCAGCTTCACGATGACCTTCGTGGAATGTTTGCGGGTGATCGGCGGCGGGACGTTCGGTGGATCGGTGAGCACCGCGACCTCCTCGCCTTTGATGTCGGGTGGCAGCTTGATGGCTCCGTTCGATCGGACTTCGGTTTCCGCGTGGCTGGGAATCAAGGCTCCCAGCAGGCCAAGGAGGATGGCGGTGTACTTCATGGCAGAAGAACTTCTTTTGAACTCGGTGACAACTTGAGGCTTCCGCCCTTATTCCGGAAGTTTAATTCCGTTTTTAAGCGAATCTGAAAAGGGTTCGGCAAGATCTGCACATCACGCGCCCTGCTTGACCCGCCGCGGACAGGCTTTGGGCGTGGGGCGATCCTCCTCGCTGCAGCCGAGATAGCGTGAAATCGCGATCAACCAGACCAGTCCGCCCGCCGCCCACACCCATGCCGCGTAGATGTGGTGGGATACACGGACCGCGGGGACGAAATCGGAGGTCACCCGCGTGGCGGCTGCGAGCACCAGCAATCCCGCGGCAACGCGCAGCCACTGGATGCGGCCGGTCAACATGTCATGGCGGCCGGCATGACCGAGCACCACGCGGGTCGCCACCGCCAGCACGGCGAGCCCGAGCCCGGCGGCGAAGAACAGGTGCAAGCTGCCGATCCGCCCCAAGGGCCAAATTCCTGCGGCGGCGGTTCCAGCGACCAGGCCGGTCACGGCGAGCCTCGCGACATTGCCCGGTGTGGATCGGAGCTTGCCGCGGCGGAAGACCGGCGTCTCCAACATGAACCACGAGAGAATGACCACGGCGCGCAGCAAGTGGCCGGGCAACGGCTTGCCCATGGATTCCAGCGCGAAGCCGGTCGCGATCAATAGGGCTCCCAGCAGGGAAACGAACACCCGCGGCCACCACCCCTGCGGCGGACGCGGCGAGTCATCGAAGGAATGCGTGCTCTCCAACCCGAAGAAGCGGGGAAGCAGATACGGCGCGATGCCCATCAGCGGCAGCAACAGGAAGCCTTGGTGCAGCCACAGCTTCGCGAATTGATAGCCGGCGAAACTCATCCACCGCCCCTGGTCCCACGCCAATGAAGCCGCAGCCAGTGCACCGCCGAGAATGCCGGCGAGCGCCATCACGAATCCCGGCGGCGGCGTGTCGCGGTTGCCGCGCGTCCAGCGGCCGATCATGCCGGCGAAAAGCAACACGAGCATCGTCGCAAAAGCCACGTCCGCCTCGACGACGTGACCGGTCAAGGCACTGGCCACGCAAGCGATCCACAAGAGGAACATCCTCACGAGTTCACCGCACGACCACGTCGCGTTTCCGGTGAGCCGCGGAAACGCGGTGCCGAGGAAACCGAGCACGAAGGCGCCCATGAAGCCCTCAATCATCACCCGCACATGGGCCTCACCGGGGTAAAAGCCGAGCTTCCCCGCGTAGAGCAGCGGCCACATCATCACGCCCGCGACCGCGGCGAGAATGCCGAGTGGAAAGAACAAGCGGAAGGGCTCCGAGGCCCAGCGGGTGAGGTGAGCTTTCATGACCGTGGGGTGGTTGTAGGCGCGTTCGTGAGAACGCGGGAGGCAAGGTCGAGGCCCGCCTTCCTCGTGGCTTCCGCCCACCACCGCGCCTGCGGAAGTGGGCCGGAGCCTTCATTCATTCTAACAAGCCGCCAGTTCCGCGCCGACCTCCTCGTCATTGAGGTAGCACCCGGGATCGCTACCCCACAGGTCGCCATTGGCGAAGGCGGCGCGGGTGCGGAAGCCGCCACCGCAGACCTTGAACCACTGGCAGCCGGCGCAGCGGCCGTGCATGCGCTCGCGGCGTTCGTCCACGGAGAGCGTTCCGATCGAGCGGATCTCGTCGAGGACGGGGGCGGAGAGTTCGTTGCCGCCTTCCCAGATTTCGGAAAAGGGCATGCGCTTCACATTGCCGAGAATCACGTCCTGCCAGAACTGGTCGGGATGGACGTTGCCCTGGGTGTCGATGTTCGCGATCCCCCGGCCGGAGCTGTTCGCGCCGCCGCCATTCCAGCCTAACAACTGCCGAGCCTGCTCCAGGTTCGGATGGTTCTCGCGTTCCATGCGGACCAGCAGGTAGGCACCGTCGGCCGGCTGGGTGACGGTCAGCACTTCCCGGTCGATGCCCTGCGCGTGCCAGTCTTCAACCCGCGCGATGAGCGTGTCGATCGCCCCGCGCGCGGCGGCCGGCTCGAGAACTTGCAGCTCCGCGCCACGGCCGGCCGGTACGAGGTGATAGAAGCAAACGCGCTGGATCTCCTGCTCCTCGATGAAGTCGAGAATCTGTTCGATGTTCTCGACGTTGTGGCGCGTCAAGGTGAGCCGCAGGCCGGTCTTCTGGCCGACCTCGTGACAGTTGCGGAAGCCGCGCACGGCGGCATCGAAGGCACCTTCCTTCCCGCGGAACTGGTCGTGGATCTCGCCGATGCCATCAAGCGAGATGCCGACGTAGGCGACGTTCGCGGCTTTCAGCAATGCCGCCTTTTCCTCCGTGATCAATGTGCCGTTGGTGGAAATGGTGAGCTTCAATCCCGCCTGCGACGCGAGCTCGACGAGATCGAAGAAGCGCGGGTGGATCAGAGGCTCGCCGCCGGATAGCAGCAACGAGGGAATCTGGTAGGCGGCGAGGTTCCCCACCACGTCCTGCATCTGTTCCCAAGTGAGTTCGCCGGGATACTTCATCGCCATCGAGTCGGAATAGCAATGCACGCAGCGAAGGTTGCAGGTGCGCGTGATGTTCCAGACGACGATGGGCCGTCGTGCGCGGGCACTGTGCGGCGAAGCGTGGCCGTGGCCATAGCGGAGGTTGTCGGCGGGCTGGGCTTGGCCGGTCCAAAGGCGGGTGAGGTTGATCATGGTGTAAAAGCGGGTTGATAAGCGCAGGCGGGATCTTCCGCGAATGGATCCCCGGTCACGCCGTAGGCGCGGGCGCGCGAGCCGCCGCAGATCCTCCGGAATTCGCAGCGGCCGCACTTGCCGCCGAGCGCGTCGGAATCGCGCAGGCTGACGAACAGCGGGTGCTCGCGGTAGATCGTCGCGGGATGGCGGTCGCGGACGTTGCCGCAGTCGAATGGCAGGAAGCCGCTGGGACTGACGACACCGGTGTGGGAAATGAACATCACGCCCCGGCCGTCGCGGATGCCGAGCGGCGAGCGCATGCCTTGGCGCCCCTTGTCGCCGCCCTTGCCGAGTTGGGCGAGCACGCGGCGGAAGTGATGGCCTTCGGTCGTCTTGATCGCGAACGGCGCATTGCCGACGAGGTCGGCCATTTCCTCGAAGATTCGTTCGAGATCGTCGGGATCCGGGACTTCGTCGACCCCGGCGCGACCGGTGGGAACGAGGATGAAGACACTCCACATCGCCGGACGAAGCTGGAACATCAGCCGGCGGAAGACGGGAAACTCATGCAGGTTCGAGCGCGTGAGCGTCGTGTTGATCTGCACCGAAAGCCCGACGTCGTGCGCCATTTCGACGGCCTTCAAAGTGCGGGCAAAGGTCCCCTTCACGCCCCGGAAGCGGTCGTGGCTTTTCTCCGTCGCGCCATCGAGACTCAGCGAAATGCGGTCGATGCCGGCGTCGCGGATCGCTGAAAAATCGAAGTTCATCAGTCGCTGGGTCCCGGACGGACTCAGGCCAACCCGCATGCCGAAATCAGTCGCGTGGCGGGCGATGCTCAGCACGTCGCGGCGCATCAAGGGATCGCCGCCGGTCAAGATGAGCATCGGCGGCGCGAGCGCGGCGAGTTGCTCGACCAGATGAATGGCTTCCCTTTCATCCAGCTCACCCGGATGCCGCCGCGGCTGGGCCTCGGCGCGGCAATGTTGGCAAGCCAACGCACAAGCACGGGTGATCTCCCAGAACACGAGAAAGGGGCGCTCGGCGAAGAGATCGCGAGCCGGCCGGCCGGCTTGAAGCGGGGCAACCATGACGTGACGAAGGAAACGCCACGCCACCGATTCAGACCACGCCCCGCGTCTCAGTCACTGCGCAAATCCTGCTTTCAGGCGCGCTTGTTGCGCATCGCGGCCACTTGGTTCAGCCGCGGGTCGGCGGCGAGCGTATGGTAGCTCTCGGAGCCGGCCGCGTGGATGCCGATCTTTCCGTCGCGATCGAAATGAAAGCCCCAACCGTATCGCTTCGCCAGCGGCGAGCAGCGCAGGCAAGGCAATGGTTTCGAGCGAATACGGCCAAGCACTTCGGCGCGGCTCTCGCCAGTCGGCGGCTCACGGAGCAGTTCGCTTTCGACCACCAGCGACTCGTGGGTGAAGTGGTGCGGCCGTCCTAACAACAACTCGAGTTGGATGAGATGCACCGGCTTCTTTCCGCCGCGACAGGGCGGTTCGATGCCGGTTGTCTCCGGGCAATCGGCGGCGATTCGGATGAAAGTGTTGCGGAAGCTCACGACGCGGTCTTCCGGCTATGATGATCGGCCTGCAGGTCGAGCAACCACGGGCGGATCCCCTCGAGATCGGGATCGCGGGTGCCCATGGTGAGCATTTGCTCGGGATCGGTGGCCGCCGCACGGTGAAAGTAGTCGCGAGCCTCATCGATCCGGTCCTGCACGCAGGCGTAGCAGGCGAGGTTGTAGAGGATCAATCCATGTGCCGGGTGGCGGGTCAGGCCAGCGAGCAAGACCATCTCCGCTTCCTCGATCGAGCGGGCGCGTCGCTGGGCATAGGCGGCCTGAATCCACCAACCCGGATCGGAGGGCTCCTGCTCGGTCATCGGCAGGCAAATCGCCGCCGCGGCGGGCCAATCCTTCAAGCGAAACAAGGCATCGACCCGCAGATGAAGAGCGATGGAATTACTGGCCGGGATCTCATCAAGTTCTGCCAAGGCATCCTCCGGCATTCCAAGTTCCAGGAAACCCAAGGCGCGGCGGCAGGCGGCATCGATGTCGTCGGTCACGGGCGTAGTCTCACCGCTCCGGCGGGTTTCGCAAAGCCTCGCCTGCGAGAAACTCCGCGGCGCGGATCTCGGCCCAGCTTTCCACACCACCGTTGGAAAAGCCGCAGTGTCCGCCATCGTCAGGAATCTCCAGATGAAAGAATCCGCTGTTTTCCGCCTCCTCCCGGGGAAAGCAACCGGGACCGAGGAAGGGGTCGTTGGCCGCATTCACCAGCAAGGCGGGAATCGGAATTCGGGCAAGGAATGGCTTCGAACTACTACGATCCCAGTAGTCGGCGGCATCCTTGAAACCATGGAGCGGCGCGGTGAAGCGGTCGTCGAAGCCACGGAAGTCGCGAATCTTTCCAGCTCCACGCAAGTCGATCTGATCGGAAAATCGTGGCCTCTTGTCCGCGAGCTTTTTCCTCAGCGAGACCAGGAAGCGCCGCATGTAAAGGCGGCGGTTGACCGGAGACGACAGCCGGATTGAAGAACACGCGAGATCGCACGGAACGGAAAACGCGACCGCACGATGCAGGCGGGGCAAGGGCTCGCGCTCGCCGAGATACTTGAGCGTCATGTTTCCTCCCAGGCTGAAACCCACCAGATCGATTCGCGAAGCGGAATGCACCGCGAGCGCATGGCGGACGACATGATCGAGGTCATCTGACGCCCCGCTGTGGTAGAACTTCAGCAGCCGGTTCGATTCTCCTCCGCAGCCACGGTAGTTCCATGCCAGCACATCCCAACCGCGCCGCTGCAAGGCACCGGCCATCCCTTGGATGTAGGTGGCATGGGAATTCGCCTCCAGTCCGTGGGATAGGATCACCAGGCGGTCACTGCCGCTCGTTGCCCAATCGAGATCAAGAAAGTCGCCATCGGCGAGTTCCAGCCGTTCCCGCCGCGTGGTGACTCGCGGGACGCGGCGGAACAAGGCCGGCACGATGGTTTGCAAGTGCCCGCCGCGAAGCCAAGCCGGAGCGCGATAGCTGGACGGGACGACGGGCACGGCGCGGGTTTAGGAAAGCGCGGCAAGGGGAGCGATAAAAATGGCGCGAGGCTCCACTGGGAGCGCGGAATCAATTCCGCACGAAATGCGGTGGGTTGCAAGGGAGGAACAAATTCCGCGCCCCCGGCAGAGCCACGCTTGCAGCCAGCCACCGAAGCAAGTTTCGCTTCCGCATGTCCTTCACCCTTCATCCTCGCCTCGCTGCCGGCACCTTCGAGCTGGGCGAACTCCTCGGCTGCCGCGTGCTCTTGAAGAACAACGCGATCTTCCCGTGGATTCTGATCGTCCCGGAGGTGGAAGATGGCATCGAGGACCTGCACCAGCTCGACGCCACCCGCTATGGCGACGTCGCCATCGCCATCCGGCTCGTGTCGCAATTCGTCAGCGACCACTTTCATCCGGAAAAGCTCAACGTCGCCTGCATCGGCAACCAAGTGCGGCAGATGCACATTCACGTCGTCGGCCGCTCGACCGGTGACCCGGCATGGCCGGGCGTTGTCTGGAGCTTCGAGGGGAAGAAGGAATATCGCACCACCGAAGTGGAGACGATCCGCGCAGCGTGGGAATTGCACGCCGGATGACGTCTCAGGACGGCAGCGTCGTCCGCAGCACCACCGAATCCACCTCCGCCCGGAGCTGTCCCCCGCCCTTTGGCAGCAGGAAGAAGTCGCCTTTGGAAAAGCGGTTGCCTTCGCAGATCACCGCCCCCTCGGCCACCGAGAAGATCGAGAACCGGCCGATATCCCGGTTGCCTGCGGTTTCGCTCGTGCCCAGCACCAGTTTTTCCACGCGGAAGTAGTCGCACTCCGCGATGACGGTCCCGTTTGGCACATCCATGCCGGGCTCGAGGTCATCGAAATCGATGCTCGCCAGCGACTCTGCCACGTGCAGCTCGCGCGGCTTGCCATCGAGCCCCATGCGATTCCAATCGAAGACCCGGTAGGTGGTGTCGCTGTTCTGCTGGATCTCGTGGATCAAGAATCCCGCGCCGATCGCATGCAGCCGGCCGGAAGGTATGAAGATCGAGTCGCCCGCTTTCGGCTCGATCGCATGGACACACCCGGCCACCGTGCCGCTCTCGATCGCCTTTTCGAAATCCCCCCGGGTCGCGCCATGCTTCAGACCGACGTAGAGCTTCGCCCCGGCATCCGCACCCGCGATGTACCACATCTCGGTCTTCGGCTCGCCGCCCAGCTCCGCCGCGAGATGAACCGGCGGGTGGACCTGGATGGAGAGGTCGTCCCGGGCATCGAGCACCTTGATCAGCAGCGGGAAGCGATCGCTGTCCGGCAAACCAGCTCCGAAAACTTCCCCGCGATGCTCCGTCCACAGTTCGTGAAGTGATTTTCCCGCGTAGGAGCCGCCGCGCACCACCGACTGTTCCTTCTCGCGGTCCACGATTTCCCACGACTCGCCGTAGGGAGCATCGTCCGGCAGGTGCCGGCCATACCGCATTTCCAATTCGCGCCCGCCCCAGACGCGCTGCATGTAAAGGGGCTCGAAAACGATCGGTTCCACGCCGAGAACCATGGCCCGCCTGCCTCCAGGACGCAAAGTCCGTGTGTATTAAACTGGTGAGCAGCCGCAAAACTACGGATTTCCAGACTTTTTACCTTCCGAAATCGATCTTGCCCCCCCGTCCCTTGCAGGGGATGCTCGCGCGGGGAGAAATCCGGAAATGGCAAAGAGTGACAACCGCAAGCGGGGCGAAGTGCCCGAAGCCCCCCGATGGTCGAATGAGGTCATCGGGATCATCCTGATTTGCGCTGGCCTGCTCGCGTTCTTATCGGTTATCTCCTACACGCCCAAGGACTTGCCGAAATGGGGCATCCTCGAGGCCTTCGCCCAGGATCGTGCCCCGGGCGAGCCGCGGCACAATTTCATCGGCATCATCGGCGCGCTGCTCGGCTTCGCGCAGATCTCGCTGTTCGGCTCGGCCGGCTACATCGTGCCGGTCGCCTTGATTTGGTTCGGGGTCGCCAAGCTGGTGTTCGACGCCCGGCTGTGGCCGCGGACGATGATCGGTTTCACGGTGCTCACGTTCAGCGGCGCGGCCTTCATGCACGCCCTGCGCGGCAATCCGGAGGATTTCACCGGCCCCGGCGGCGTCACCGGCTACCTCCTCGGCGAGTTCATTTTCCTGCGGCTGATTGGCAAGGTCGGCTCGCTGATCCTGCTCGGCGGCACCTACCTCGTCGCGCTGATCTTGCTCACCGGCCAGAAGCCCGTCGGCTTCATCAAGGGCTGCTCGCGCATGCTCGCGAACCTCATCGCCCGCTTCCGCGAACGCCGCGAGCAATCGAACCTCGAAACCGCCAAGGAAGAACTCCGCGCCACCGAGCGGGAGCGAGAACGCGAGCGCCGCCGCAAGGAACGCGAAGCCGCGAAGGCCAACGTTCCCACCGCCGAACCGGAAGCCGCCCCGAACCCACAGCCCGAACTGCCGCTCCGCGAAACTCCCGCTCCGCAGATCATCGATGCCTCGCAGCGCCGCATCGAAGCCCCGAAGCCCGGCGACAAGCCCTTCGAGCGCAAGCAAAGCGGCCACCTCTCCCTCTCCACCGCTGGCTTTGAGGACTACGATCTGCCCGGCTTCGACCTGCTCGATGCGGTGGAGGAAGAAGAAGCTCCCGAGGCGAACCGCGACGAGCTCCTCGCCACCCAGCGCACGATTGTGGATACGCTGCGCGCCTTCGGCATCGAGGTCACGCCCGGCGACATCACCCGCGGCCCTACCATCACTCGCTACGAAATCTATCCGTCCACCGGCCTGCGCGTTTCCCGCATCTCCCAGCTCGAGGCTGACCTCGCCCGCGCCACCTGTGCCGAGCGCATCAATATCCTGGCGCCGATTCCCGGCAAGGACACCGTCGGCATCGAGCTCGCCAACTCGCAGAAGGTTTCCGTTCCGCTGCGCGAACTACTACAAGACCCGGAGTTCCGCTCGGCGAAAAAGAAGATCCCGCTTGCCCTCGGCAAGGACGTCTATGGCAAGACCGTCATCGGCGACCTCGCGGCGATGCCCCACCTGCTCGTCGCCGGCGCCACTGGCTCCGGCAAGTCGGTCTGCATCAACTCGATCATCGCCTCGATGCTCTTCAAGTTCGGGCCCGATGAGCTGCGCTTCATCATGGTGGACCCGAAGGTTGTCGAGATGCAGATGTACAACAAGCTGCCGCATCTCGTCGTCCCCGTCGTCACCGATCCGAAGAAGGTCGTCGCCGCCCTCAAGTGGGTGGTGAACGAGATGGAGAAGCGCTACCGCGTCTTCGCCAAGACCGGCGTGCGGAATTTCGACTCCTTCAACAACCGCGTCCGCCCCGAGAAGACCGGAACCCCTGCGGAGGAAGCTGCGGAAGACACGCCGCCGTGGAACGCCGACGAGGAAGTGGACATGGAGTCCATCGAGTCGATCGCCGCGGCGCTTGAATCCGGCGAACTTGGCCCCGAGGCAGAGGAAGACGAGCTGCCGATCGAGGAAGAGAAGATCCCGGACCGCTACCCATACATCGTCGTCCTCATCGACGAGTTGGCCGACCTCATGCAGACCGCGCCGGCCGATGTCGAAATGTGCATCGCCCGCATTGCGCAAAAGGCACGTGCCGCCGGCATCCACCTGATCATCGCGACGCAGACGCCGCGCGCCGACGTCGTCACCGGCATCATCAAGGCGAACATTCCCTGCCGCATCGCCTTCCAGGTCTCATCACAGCTCGACTCCCGCGTCATTCTCGACACCAAGGGAGCGGACAAGCTCGTCGGCAAGGGCGACATGCTCTACCTGCCACCCGGCTCGGCGAAGCTGGAACGCTCCCAAGGCGCCTTCGTTTCCGACGAGGAAGTGGAGCGTCTCGTCAATCACTGCGCGGCCCAAGCCGAGCCGAACTTCGAGGTCGATATCCAACGCTCGATCGACAGCGGCGGCGACGATGGCGATGACGAGGAAGAAATCTCCTCCGCCGATGAGGAACTGATCATGAAGTGCATCGAGGTCGCCCGGCAGGAGCAAAAGTGCAGCACGTCGCTACTCCAACGCCGTTTGCGCCTTGGCTACACCCGAGCCGCCCGCATGGTGGACATCCTCGAAGCCCGCGGCGTCGTCGGCCCCGGCGACGGTGCCAAGCCGCGCGAGGTGTATCTGAAGTAAGGGGTATCGACATTCTGTCGACACGGCGTGGACAGCAAGAATGTCCACGCTCGTTATCCCCTCGCGATCTCGTTCACGATCGCATCGAGCGATACCTCCTCCTGCTCGAAAGCCCCCTTCGTTCCAGCCGCCAACATCGCTTGCAGTTCTCCGTGCACGTCAGCAAGCACCCCGGAATCCAATAGCCGGCCAATCATCCTTCGCTCGTCGTCCGTCAGCCTCGGGGCGTCAAGCCGGTCCCGGAACCGCATCATCAGCGGCTGGAAGCTCCGCCCCGTCTTCTCCCGCAGATCCCGCAGCACGTCGAAGCCCGCGGGATCGCTATCGCCGAAATGATGGCACGGCAAATCCGCCGGCAAACGCTCGAACAAGAGCCGCGTCGCCGCGCCCGCGAAGCTTGTCTGCACCAACAGCGCGCCCGTCCTCCGCTTCGCCAGCTCAAGGAACACGCTTTCATTCTCCACCGTCACGCACCGCGGCGCCCGGCACTCCACCGATCTCGCGCCGGCAAGATCGATCGCGGAAATCGCGACCGGTCCCGACAGAAGCCCCAAATCGAGGCGACCTTCCGGCAACTCCAACACCAGCGGTCCATGGATCAACACCGAGCGCGGCTTGTCGGAGATCCCGAAGTCTTCGAAGGTCACATCCTCACGCCCCGCGATCTCCCGCAAGGCAATCAAAAGACGCGGACGCAAGATCTCAAGGGCCTTCGAATCCCGGCGGATCACCGCGCTCGCGTAGCGGATCAGCGATTCTCCCTGCCAATTCAAGACTCCCGCCAATCCTTCTAACAGAACAGCGTTTCCCGAGGGATCCTCGCGCTTGAAGGGCGCCACCGGATTGCCACTCAGGGCGCACGCGGCTAGAGCATCGCACCACGCGCTCCATCCGGACGCATGCGCTTCCGAAATTCCCGTGGCCTTCGACTGTCCGAAGAATTCCGCCAATCTCGCGCGATCCTCCTCCGGCGATGTGAGACCCGTCGCGGCAAACAACCACGCCTCGCCACCGTCCCGTTTCAGCCGCAATACTTCCTTGGCGTGCGTCTTGGCATGCCGGTCGATGACAAAGAAACCGCCCGCCGCCCGTTCGGCCGCGAGCAACTCCTGCTCGGCCAACTCACGGGCGTCTCCGTCATCGCGCCCCGTCTGGCGGAGGAACGTTTCCCAATCGAGCGTGTAGTCCTTCACCACACCGCTCCTGGCCGCCGCCGACTTGCGGTAGAGCAGGGCCAGGGCGTGGAGGGTCGCGTTCATCCGAAACGCAGGTGTTCATGCTTCAACGGCCTGCTGCTGCTCGCTTTCGGCGATCCACTTCCGGCCCTCCGGTGAATCGCGGTAAAGCACCACCGGCACATTGCGCACGCCCACGCGGTTCCCGCGGCGTTCCTCTTTCCGCGAGATCACGATCAGCTCGTCGCACTGGCTGAAGGCATACGGGATGTTGCCGCTCGACATCGAGAACATGCCCTGCAGGTCCAGCTCGGCCATCGCCTCGATGCAGTTCTGGATGCGCTCGCCCGAAAGCTTCGAGAAGGCTTCGTCGATCGGCACCAGCGCCAGCGACGGTTCCTTGCGGCGGCTTTCGTGGCGATTGTAGGCGTGCAGGTAACTTGCGAGGATCGCGACGAAGTACGGACTCTGGTTCTCGCCACCGCTCATCTTGCCGCTCTGCTTGTCCACGCTGATCGACTTGCCGTCGGGATCGCGGATATCGGTCACGGTGAGATCGTAGTCGAAATACTGGCGATAGTCTAACAACCGCGCCGCCTCCGGGCTGCTGGCATTCTGGACCAAGAGCTGGAGGAACCCATGCAGTGCATCCTGAAGCTCGCCGCCCATGCTGGAGAAGAACAACTCGTCTTCGTGATGGAGCGCGTTGAGGTCGATCAGGTCGCGGTAGATCTTGTAGTCCGGATTCGGACGACGCTCGATCTTGTAGCGATCATGGCCGATCGGCCGCTTGAGCTGGTGGTTCAGCAGCGAGATGATGTTCTCCACGTTCTTCAGCGCCTGCTGCATGCGGCTGAGCACCTGGGTGCGGAACAGCGACTCCCAACGCTTCCGCTCGGTCGCGGACTTCTTTTCATACTCCGGGATGTTCGCGTGCTCGATCTGTTCCAGTCGCGAAACGTAGGGCTGCGTGTCGGCACCGTCCTCGGGAAGATCGTCGAATTTCGGCGCGAAGGTCTTCTTGAAGTCGAGCATCGCCACCTTGAGATCGCCGGTCGCGTCCTTCGCATCCAGCTCGGCCTTCGCCGCGGCCTTCGCGAACTCGCGAGTCAGCACGTCCGGCGCGGGGGTGTATTCCGCCGCCTCCTGTTTCCAGGAAACGTAACGCTGGTGGTGCTTGTGGATATCGATCCGCAGCTTCGCCTTCGAGAACTCGTCCTCGCGGCGGCTGGCGACTTCCAGCAACTGCGCCAGCAGCTTTTCGGTATCCTGGATCTCGCGAATGCGGCCCTTCCGCAAAATGGACACGCGCTCGGAGTCGTAGCTTGCGAGCTGTTCGGCCAGCGCCTCGATGTCGTCGCGGATGCGGTCGAACTCGTCGGTCGCGATAGCTTCGAGCTGCTCCATCAGTTCGGCGTGCTGCTCCTGCTTCTTCGGCAGGTCCTCGATGCGGATCAGTTCCTTGATCACATTCTCATGCTCGGGAATCGCGGCAGCGCGTTCGCGGATCAGGCGCTCGACTTCCAGTTCGACCGGTTCAAGGCGGCGAATGGACGCCTCGATATCGGAGAGCCGCTCCTTCTTGAGTTCAAGCTGACGCTTCAAGCCCTCCTTGCCGATGAAGGGCGTGCCATTGTACGGCGAAGGTCGTACCAAAACGCCGGCACGTTTGTGCAAGCCATCGGGGGCAACGGCCGAGCCATGGCGGTCGAGTTGCGCGGAGTCCGTCACGCGGATCATGTCGCCGAAGAGCGCATCGACGCATGCTCGCGCATCGTCGTCCGCGGTGGAGAGCAGTTCCGCCAGCGAACCCTTCTTCGCCGATGGCTTCCCGGCACGAATGGCGGCAATGTCAACCAACCGCTGGGAACCCGCCGCATTCACCTCGGACACCGGCAGGCCGCGCAGGATCGCGGCGGCTTCGCCATAGTGATCGGAAGCGACGAGCACGGCGAACTTCTCCTCGAACACGACCTCGGTGGCGGCGCGCCAGTTCTCATCCGTCACCTCGCAGATTTCGCGCAAGGCACGCGGCGGCATCTGATTCGGCAGCAGCGGGAGCCGGGATTTCAGTGCGGAAAGCAGCGGCTGCGGCCCGGGCGAAACGCCGCGCTGCAACAGGTCGATCTGCGCCTGCAAGTCGGACTTCTCCGATCGCAAGCGGCGGAGTTCCTCGCGATCCGGCTCGAAGCGGCTGCGAATCGTTTTGACCGTTTCGTTCGCCGCCTCGGCGAGAAGGGAAAGCGACGAGGCGGTTTGCTCGCGCTCGCAGCCTTCGAGGAAGAGGATCGCGTTCTTCAGCTTGGTCGTATCGACGATCGGGTCGAGCGGAGCCTTCCCCACTTGATCCATCCAGCCGCGGGCGGACTTGATGCGTTTGCCAAGTCCACCATCCAGCTTGTGTGCCTTGTCGCGGAGCTGCTCGATCTCCCCTTCCAGCTTCGCGATGTCATCCGCGAGCTTCTTGTAGAGACGACCTTCGGAAGACTCGTTGAGCAGCGCCTGCAAGCTCTCGCGCTTGCGGTTGCCGGCTTCCGTCAGCTCGGCGATCTCGGCGAGACGAGCCTCATCCACCTGGTTGTCGATCTTGAGCTTCTCCAGGCGCTCGCGCGTCTGCTCCGCTTCGCCGGCGGCATGAACATGGGCGAATTCCGCGGCGAGATAGGTCGCCACGGCATGGTCCCGCTCGGCATCGCGCAAGGTATTCGCGAGATCGCGGATGCGGGTCAACCGGTCCAACTGCGCCTTCAGGCTCGCGAGTTCGCGTTCATACGACTGGAAGTCGCGGAACGACGAGACGACATCATCGACCGGCACGGCCTCGGCCGGCAGGACGAATTGCCGGCAGAAGTCATCGAAGCTCTTCAAGTTCGTGAAGGACATCGCGCTCGGCAACAGGCGCTGGAGGACGTCCTTGTTGAAATTGAGATGGCTCGGGTTGGCCATGTCGCGCAGGTACTCGCGCGGCGAACCGAAGAGCCGGCCGCCCTTCGAATCGATCATCCGCTTGAAGGCCGCCAGCGCGCTGGCCCGCGGCTTGCCATCCTCAGACTCGGTGAGGAAGTCGGATTTCCCCAAGGCAGCGGGACAGAAGAACGGGGTGGTGGTGCCGTCGTTCTCCGCCGCCGAGCGGAACTCGAATCGCAGCCCCCAGGTCTCGACACGTTTGCCGTCCGGCCAAGTGAACTCCGCCGCGATGTAAGTAGTTACCCCCTTGTCGTGGAAGAACTGCGGCTGGCCGTTCTCCTCGCGCTTCGTGTCCAACAGGCAGTAGCCCTTGATCGTGCGGTCGCTCTTGCTTCCGGTGGCGGAGCGGTTGAAGTGGTGATGCGCGCGCTCCGGTCCGACGAGGACGAGCATGAGCAAGTCCATCAGGATCGACTTGCCGGAACCGGTGACACCGGCGAGCACGAGATTGCCGCTCACAGGCAGCGAATCGCGGTAACCGTACCAGTTGAGCGCGTGGAGTTTCGTGAGGCGGATGGCGCGGCTCATGTCGGTTCGTCTTCTTCGTCGGAAAGCTCTTCCTCGTCGTCTTCCAAGGCGTCCGGGCGGAAATGCGCGGCCGCCTCCTGCCATGCCGCGAGTTCGCGGAATGGCAGCACACGGCGGATGGCAGGCAGCACCTCGATGCCGGTTTCCTCGAAGGACTCGGCATGGGTGAGGCGGATCAAGTTCAGTCGCGCGGCTTGGCGAAGAATGTCGCGCAGGCGTCCTTTCGGAATCGTTCCGGCGGCGTCCGGCAGCAATTGGTCGCGCAACAAGTCGCCCAGTTCCGCCACGGAGAGAAAGGCCTGGTCGGCGCCCTCGTCACGCCAGCGCACGTCCCCCGCATACCACAGCGCGAGCCAGACGAGCGTGGCGTCCTGGGTAAGACGCAGCCGCAGGCCGGCGACGCGCGGGATCGCTTGGATCAGCCGCTCTTCATGGTGGACGGCGACGTCCAGTCCATTGAGAGCGGCGATCTCCCGCAGCCAGTCGTCATGCTGGCGCGCCCAGTGATAGAGCGCGGCACGCGACGACTCGAGGCCATTGATCGAGCCGCTGGCGAGCAACTCTTGCAGCGCTTCCGACAGCCGGTCGCGGTCGCTTTCCGAGAGCGACAGCAGCGTCGGCGCGGCGGCGGTGACAAAGGCACTGGGTTCTTCGGTGCTCATTTCTTGATGATGGCGAAACGCTCGACACGGATCTGATGCAGTTGATCGACGGGCGGCACCGCGGCCTCGTCAGCGACGCGCCGGACATCGAGCCGGTAGCGGGCCTCCGGTGCTTCGGCGTGCAGCAGCAAAGCGATCAAATCGGTGGGCGAATGGGTGATCTCCAGGTCGAGGTCGCTGCTTTCGATCCGCTCGCCCTTCCCGCCGGGGAGCGCCTGGATGAAGCGGTTCGCGCGGGCGACCGAAAGCGACTCGCGGATCGTCCGCTGCATGTCATGCAGGCCGGCCTCGCGATCACTGTCGGAAACGGCATCGTCGAAGGCGTCTTGCTCCAGCGGCGGCCGGCGACTCGGCGGCGAGTAGAGGGAATCCAGTCCCGCGGGCAACTTCACCGCCGGCAAGAGCAGGTCGGGTAGATCCGGCAGGGTGGCGTTCACCCGCGTGAGCTTGCGTCCGGCAAGCAGGCGGTTGGCGGTTTCAAAAAAGGCCCTCAGCTCGGTGCGGCGCTCGCCGGTCACATCCTGCAAGTAACGGAAGCGGGCGAGCGAGCGGCGCGTGAAGTCGGCGGTGCGCCGATCGATCTCATCCGCCATCGGAAGGACGCGTTCGAGCTGGTCGATGAGTTCCTCCAGCGCGGCGGCAACCCGGGCCCGGGCACTCTCCGCCGAAAGCTCCGGATGGCGGCGCAGCACCTCGGTCTGCATGTCGGCCAGCGTCGCGGGATCGTCGGCAAGGCGCTCGGTGATGCGCCGCACGGCATCGGGCAAGCGCATCGGCAGGCGCGCGCGGACCAGTGCCGCGTAGCAGGAACGCGACATCTGCTCGGAATAGTCGTCGAAGACGACCTCCAGGTTGCCGCGCAATGTTTCCTCCTCAAGCTGGCGGCGGGTGAAACGCTGCACGGATTTTTGCATCGAGCGCAGTTCGTTGATCCCCTCGCGGACGCTGGACAGGCAATTCTCCACCGTCTGCCACGGGCGCTCGGCGAGTTCCGGCTCGTCGGCCAGCATCGCGCACACGCCGGTCAGCTTGTCGGTGAATACCGCCGCATCCGGCCACGCGATCTTGCGCAATGCGGCGAGCAACGTCGCGCCATGGGCATCGAAGTGGATCTTCCTCCGCCAATCGCGTCGCGGCGGCTCTTCCAGCCAGTGGCACTTCAGCAGGTTCTCCATCAGCAGCCGTGCCCGCTCGCGCAGGTCACCGGTCGCCATCTCGACCTCTTCCTCGTCAAACTCGAATCCCGGATGGCGCTCCAAGGTTTCGGCAATGATCGCCACCGCTTCCTCGCGGGCGATCCCGTCGGGCCGGTCGGAGGCTTCCGCCTCCAGGGCATCCAGCACGTCCACGTAGAATGGCGCATTCTTCCCGGCCAGCACGCGGAAAAAGCCGGCTCCCCGCGTCTCGCGGAAGAGCGCGGTGGAAAGAAGCTCCAGATCGGCGGCGGCCACGCCCGAGGCAAGCCGCTGGCCCGCCCGCGCGCCAGAAGTTTCACCTCCGGCCGTGCCACCCGGCACTACCGTAGCGGGCGGCTGCCGTTTCCGCGATCGACGCTGGACCGGGCTTGAATTCGGCACACAACACCTTGTCCGCCAAGGCATTCGCCAGCATCTCCGCATGGCACGCCGGCCCGGCCACCGATCCCTGGTGAAGCAGCCCCCGGATCGTGCGCCGTTGCCCGGCCCCGGCGAGCTTGAGGCCGGACGCGCCCAGCACGTCATGCTCCACCGGCTGGAGAAAACACTCCCCGCCCACGGCCGGCGGCATCTCCCCGGACAGCCGGGCCTCAATCCCGGCAGCCCGCAGCGCCGCAACCAGTGCCGCATGGATGACCCGGTAGCTTTCCGCACCGCGCGCCTCCGCAAGGTCGAAGCCGCGCGGAACGAACAGCGTGTAGGTCCAGTCGGCCCGGTGATCGACGATCCCGCCCCCCGTCCAGCGGCGCACCCATTTCAGGCCACTCGCCGGAAGATCGGCGGTTTTCACGAAGTATCCGAAACTCCCCCACCCCGGCGTCCACCGGTAGCTGCGCAACACCGGAGCGTCGCAAGTTTCCGCCAGCCATTGGTCCAGGGCCATGTTCTCCGGCCCATCGCGCGGGACCGGATCGAGCCAAAGTTGGAGCTGCGGAAGCACGGCCGAAACGGTGGCGTTCCCGGCGGGAACTTCCAAGCGCCAAGGAAAGACAGGCTTGCGTGAAACCCGGTGCCGCGCACCTTCGGGCCATGCCCTTCACGCCCAAGCCGCACGCCGCCCTGCTCATCGTCGGCCACGGCTCGACCGAGAACCCGGACTCCTCCACGCCCTACTTCGACCACGCCGACGAGATCCGCCGGCTCGGTACGTTCGGCGAGGTCCACTGCTGCTTTTGGAAGGAGGAACCCTCGATGCGCGAGGCGGAATACCTCATCGATTCCGATGAAGTTTACGTGGTCCCGGACTTCATCAGCGAGGGCTACTTCACCCAGGACGTCATTCCCCGCGAGTTGCGGCTCGAAGGGCCCACCACGAAGCGGGCCGGGAAAACCTGGCACTACACGCTGCCTGTCGGCGTGCACCCCTCGATGACCGGACTGCTGCTGCGCCGCGCCAAGGAAGTCGCACCCGATGCCGATCCCGCGCAGACCACGCTCTTCATCGTCGGCCACGGCACCGGGCTGAATCAGAATTCGGCCAAGGCGATCAAGGACCAAGTCGCCCTGATCAAGGCCTCCGGCGCTGGCTACGCCGACGTGCTCGACGCCTACATGGAGGAGCAGCCTTTCATCGCGGAATGGGCCACTCTCGCCGCGACGCCGAATGTGGTCGTGGTGCCGTTCTTCATCGCCGACGGACTCCACAGCTACCAGGACATCCCCGTGCTGCTGGGCATCGAGGCCGAGCCCGGCGAGGCTGCCAGCCAGCGCGAGGTCTTCCGCCACAATCCCCACCACCTGCGGGGCAAGACGCTTTACTACTCGTCCGCCATCGGGACCGAGCGGCACTTGGCCGACGTGATCCTCGACCAGGTCGCCGACTTCGACGCGAAATATCATGAAGCTCGCTGAACGCCTCTCCGCTGCCATCACCGGCGGCATCCGCCGCATCGGCCAGGTTTCCATCCGCCCGCAGGACGGAGGCTTCCTGCTGTGTCACATCGATGACGAAGATGGCGACCTCTCGCTGTTAGAAAAACTGGAGGGTTCCGCCGCCGCGCGCGACCTCTCGACTTGGGCCGAGGACGGCCACTACCGCTTCACCAAGGGCGAACTCTCCCTCAAGCGCGGTTGGCTGCTCCAGCTCTCCTCGGCGGACGAACTCCGCCAAGCGCTCGACCACTTCTATCCCGCCGCCGCCGGACTGTGGTTCGCCCAACAGGACGGACGACTGGAAATCGAACACCTGCGCGACAAGCTCAATCGCCAGACTGGCATGTACCGTTTCGCCCGGAACCTCAGCGATACTGGCGCACAACGCCTGGTGCGCGAAGTCTGCGGTCCGGGGCATTGCTGCGTGAAGAAGATCCTTTGGCAGATCGACGCGAATACCCCGCTCGAAGACAGCGAGGCCAGCCGCTTCGACGGCGTGACCGGCGACATCGACCGATCTCAAGCAATCCCCCTGCTGTGCCGCGAGGCTTGCAATCACTTCGTGGCGGAAGCGCGCAAGGCCTCAAAGGCCGAGCAGGATGCCAAGGCGGCGGGCTGATTTCGCGGCCAGCTTCTGTAAATTCCTCGTCAACCGAAGGGGCTTGGTTGACTCACCGCCTCGCTACGGGCCAGACATGACCATGACGACACGGCTTTCCCATCCGATGCGCTTGGTCCTCTCGATAGGGCTTGCCATCTCGGCGCTGAGCACCGGCAAGGCCGAGTCTCCCTTGGATCGGGTAAAGCGCGCCGCCACGGTGAGCCGCGAACTGGCGGACATGACGCTAATGCTTCCGGCGACGGAAAACCCGACGCTGAAATCCAGAGGCATAGGGCCCAGCTTCCCCAATGAAACCGGGACAGAATCGCCGGTGAAGGTTCCGTTCGAGAGCCAAGTGCGGAGCTACACCGCAGCGCGTCCTTGGTCATTGGGGTACATCGAAGGACCGTGGCGCGAACGGCCCACGGCTAAGGCTCCGCAGGGGCCTACTCCGGGCGACGCTCCCGCACTACGGGCCATGCTGGAAAACGAAAGTCCGGATCTAAGGGGCCTGGCGGTGGAAGCTTTGGCGACACTTGATCAGCCAGAGGACGCTCCTCGTTTGGCAGCGTTGCTGGACGATTCGGCCGGGTCCGCACCTATCTTGGCCCGCGACATGACGGGAGTCGCGTTCATCACCTTGGGCGATCTCCTCGGCGATAGCACCGAGACCCCAAAGGATTCCCTCGATTGGTCGCGGCGTTGGCAACAGCGGACCGTGGCGGCCTATGCGAAAGACGGATTGAAGCTGCTCACGGGACGTGAGTTCGACGACAAGGCGGCGTTCCATCAATGGTGGAAGCGCAATGCGGAGGCCCGCCACTGCCTATGGTATTGGCAACTGCGGCTACAGCGTTCCATGGACGAAGTCGACTACCGCCCTTACAGCTCCGACGTGACGGAGCAGGTGAAGCAGGTGGCCGCCGCCAAGATCCCCGTGGCACGTCAGATCCTGGAAGAGCTGAAACAACTCCCCCCGGAGGTGGAGGCCAAGGTCCGCTTGCTCGCGACCAGCAATCGTGCCGGTGGCGCTCCCATCACGGGATCCGAAGAGTCGTTCTGGCCGGAACCACCCCAACTCAGGCTGTCCGCGGAACGGCTGCTCGATCTGCTGGATCGCAAGAAGCTGTGGGACGATGTCGATTGGGACGCGGAGCACTACAATCTGCTCGCCGAGCGTTTGGGGTTATGGGCCCACGTGCTCTTCAAACCGCAGCACGCCAGCCGCCTGCGCGCAGCATTGGAACGCGAGAGGGACGAACTGCGGTGGTCCGGGCAAGCGGCACTGATCATCGGAATCTCCCGCCTTCACCCGGCCGCCAGGGCAGGAAGCCCGGACGAAGTAGGAACACGGGACCAGATCCTTCGCGATGCCGCGGTGAAAGAATCGGATCTGTTTGTCCGGAGCTACTGCGCGATGGAGTTGGTTCGCGTCGGACTGCCGGAGAACGCCGCGTTCCTGCGGCGCATCGCCTTCGAACCCAGCAACGATAGCGGTTCGCCCGATGTGATGAAGGGTATCTTCCAAGCGCTGGCGCGTCCCCCGCACCACAAACCGAAGCGCGAACTACTGGCAGACATCGTGTTGGACGAGCGGTTCAGGAACAACTGGATGCGCACCAACGTGCAGATGGGAGACGACATGAACCGCGAGTATGCGATCTTGGCCATTAATGCGCATGCAGGAAGGACTCTGATAACCCAAGAGCAAGAAGCGGCTCTGATCGACCCCAAAGATTCCGCCGCGGCGCTGGAGAAAGTGCGGGCCGACATCAAGGAGCTCCTTGAGAAGCCCTGATCCGCTTAGTTCCGGACCATCGTTGAATCGACCTCCCTCAGCCGGGCTTCGATACTCTTTCTCAAGTTCTCCCGGATCTGAAAAAGGCGTGCCTTGAGCGTGCCAGGACTACGACTGAGGTTCTCAGCATATT
>CBKZPU010000018.1:0-44220 GCA_966696705.1 uncultured Verrucomicrobiaceae bacterium
TGCCGCTGCATCTCCAGCAAATTGCGGAAGAGCTCGTGCTTTTCCTGAAGCTCTTGGAAGGTTCCGTCGCCGACGATCTTGCCGCCCTCGAAGACGAGGATGCGGTCGGCGATGCGGATCGTGCTGAAGCGGTGCGCGATGATGAAGGTGGTGCGACCGCGGGTCAGGTCGGCGAGTTCCTCCTGGATGCGAGCCTCCGCCTCGGAATCGAGCGCCGAGGTCGCCTCGTCGAGAATGAGCACCGGCGCGTTCTTCAGGAACGCGCGCGCGATCGAGATGCGCTGCTTCTGCCCGCCGGATAGCTGGGCTCCGCGCTCGCCGACCTGCGTGTCGTAGCCCTGCGGCAATCCCATGATGAATTCGTGAGCGTGGGCCTGCCGCGCGGCTTCCTTGACCTCCTCCTCGGACGCATTCATCCGGCCCAGCTTGATGTTCTCGAAGATGGTGCCGGAAAACAGCACCGCCTCCTGCGGCACGATCGTGATGTGGTCGCGCAGGTCCTTCAGCCGCAGCTCGCGCAGGTCCACGCCATCGAGCAAGATCCTGCCTTCCACCGGATCGTAAAAGCGCGGCACCATGCTGGCGAAAGTCGTCTTGCCCGCACCGGAGGGACCCACCAGCGCGACCACTTGGCCCGCGGGCACGTCGAGCGTGATGCCGTTGAGAGCGGCGTTGTCGCCGTAGGCAAAGCTGACGTTCTCGAATGCCACGCGGCCCGCGACAGGATCGAGCGTCACCGGCTTCGCCGGATCGGTCACGCCCTCCTCCGCATTGAGGATGGTTTCCAAACGATCCAGCGACGCCTCGCCCTGCTTCATGCGGTTGTGGATCTCCCCGAGCTTTTTCATCGGGTCGTAGCACAAGTAGAGCGCCGTGACGACGCTCATGAAGCGCTCCAGCGAAAGTCCCTTCGAAGCACCGTAGCCGAGTGCGAACGCCACCACCGCCGCGGCCACCATCTCGATGATCGGTGGCGTGAGGTAGCGATACTTGATCACCTTGAGGTGGAATTTCGTCCAACGGCCGATGCCTTGGAGGAAGCGCTGGCCCATCATTTCCTCAAGGTTGAAGGCGCGGATCTCGCGCGTGGCACCGAGCGTCTCCGCCAGCACCGCCGAATTGTCGCCGGACTCGCGCTGCATGTGGGCGGCCTTGCGCATCAGTCGTTTGCCGAGGAAACGGATCGGCACCACGACGATCGGAATGCTCAGCAGGCAGATGATGAGGAAAAACGAGTCGCTGTTCTCGATGCTGTCGGTGACGAGGAACGCCAACGCGCCGATAAGCGTGAACGGCTGCTTGATCAGATCGTTGGAGATCGTGGTGACCACGCCCTGCAGCATGTTCGAGTCGGTGATCACGCGGCTGATCAGGTCGCCCGTCTTGCGACCGCTGAAGAATCCAAGCGGCAGCCGCTGGAGCTTCACGAAGACCGACTGCTGGATATCGCGCAGCACATGAAGGCCGGCGGCGGTGATCCAATAGACGTTCAAGAATCCGGCGAGGCCGCGCAACAAGGCCGCCAGCGGAATGATGGCGCAGGCGGCGATCAGCACCGCGCGGGGCGCATTCTCCACCCCCAGCTTGTCGCTAAAGAAGGTCCTCACCTTCTCCGTCTCCTTGAGGTTTTTCATTTCCTCGCCGAAGGCCCCTTCGAGCAGCTTCGTCGCCTCCTCCTCTCCGACGGCCCCGTTCAGGGTCTGCTGGACCTCGGCGATCTTCTCGGTCTTGCCGAAGATGATCGGGAAGGCGGTCTTCACGACCAGCGGCATGCCGAAGCCGCTGACGATCGCGAAAACGATGCCGGCCAGGACACCGGCAATGAAGGTGCTTTTGACGCCCTTGAGGTAGGCGAAGTAGGGATAGAATCGCTTCATCCGTGGGGGCGGAGGTTCTCCCCCCCGCCCCCCCGCGGCAAGCCCGGAACACGACCTCCGGAGGCACGAAAAAGCTTGCCAAAGCGAGCGCGGTTGCCACCCGGCACGCCGCCCGCTAGACCGGTCGCGTGACCTTGGAAGTTTCCACGCCCGCGCTGCTGTTCCCGGCGATCAGCCTGCTCTTCCTGTCGTTCACCAACCGCTTTCTCCACCTTTCCGCCCTGATTCGCCAGCTCCACAAGGACTGGCTGGAGCGTGGCGAGGACCTGCTGCGCGCTCAGATCGACAACCTGCGTCGCCGGCTGACGCTGATCCGGCTGATGCAGCTCTTCGGCGCCTTCAGCCTGTTCCTTTGTGTGGTCGCCATGCTTGCCGTGATCGCCACCTTGCAATCGCTCGCGATTCCCGCCTTCACCTCCGCGCTGCTGCTGATGGGCTGCTCGCTCGCCTGCCTCTGCTACGAGGTCTGGATCTCCGGCGGTGCGCTGCGCATCCTTCTCAACGCCGTTCAGGAGAAGCGCTGATTCCCCACGCCATGGACGATCTCTTTTCGCCGAAGCCCGCCCCTATCCCGAAGGCACTGTCCGTCACACAGCTCGTGCGGCGAATGAAAAATCTGCTGGAGATCGAACTCGGCGAGGTTTGGGTCGAGGGCGAGATCTCCAACCTCAAGAAACAGGCCAGCGGCCACTGGTATTTCTCGCTGAAGGACGATAATGCGCAGATCCAGTGCGCGATGTTCGGCGCGAGAACGCGCCCCGGCTCCGAGGTGATGGAGGACGGCGTGAAGGTCCGCGCCTTCGCCGAGCCGAGCGTCTATGAGGCCCGCGGCCAGCTTCAACTCATCGTACAGCGGGTCGAACGTGCCGGCATCGGCGAATTGCAGGCGCGCTTCGAGGCACTGAAGCGCAAGCTCCAGGCCGAGGGCTTGTTCGATGCGGCGCGCAAAAAGCCGATCCCTGCCTTTCCCCGCGTGGTCGGCATCATCACCTCCGACACCGGTGCGGCGATCCGCGATATCCTCAACATCCTCGAGCGCCGCGCTCCATGGGTGCAACCGGTACTCTATCCAGTCCGGGTCCAAGGCAAAGGTGCGGAGTTGGAGATCGCCCGCGCCATCGAGCGGATGTCGCAGCCGGAGAAGTACGATATTCCCCGTAGTGACGTGCTCATCGTCGGCCGCGGCGGCGGCTCGATCGAGGACTTGTGGAACTTCAACGAGGAAGTCGTCGCCCGCGCGATCGCTGCTTGCCCGATTCCGGTGATCTCCGCGGTCGGCCATGAGATCGACTTCACCATCGCCGACTTCGTCGCCGACCTCCGCGCTCCGACGCCCAGCGCCGCCGCGGAACTCGCGGTGCCAGACGGCGAGGAACTCAAGGCGCGACTCGGCATCCTGAAGCGCCGCCTTTCCCGTCGGGTGCATGATCGCGCCGAGCGGCTCGCGATGATGTTGGAAAACCTCCGCCGTGGAGTGCTATCGCGTGGTGGAGAGCGATTGTTGCGCGAACCGTCGCTGCGGCTCGATTCGCTGCGAGGCCGGCTTTCGTCTGCCGTAGAAGGAGATCTCCGCCACCGCGAGCAACGACTGAAGGAGCTTCGCCGCACCCTTGCGGCACATCATCCGGCGCGGCAGCTTCAGCTTCGGCTCGATCAACTCGTCCGCATGCGTGGCCAGTTCGAACGCGCGGCGACCCGCCGCTTGGATGAGTCCAGCCAGCGCCTCCATCGTTTGCGCTCGCTGCTGAGGACGCTCGGCCCCGAGTCAGCCTTCGAACGCGGCTTTTCCATCGCCCTCGATGCCACCGGCCGGATCATTCGTTCCACTGCGGATGTTACACCGGGTGAAGAGATCCGCACCAAGGTGAAGGACGGGGTGATCCGCAGCACGGTGAAGTAGAAGTAGCCGCCACGGTGAGGTATTCGATCTACGGGGCATCGGTGGAAACCGCATTGGCCGCCCAGTAGGTCCGCTTGTGTCCCCTCGCCTCAAGCTCTGCTTGGAGGCTCTCGGCCTGCGTTTTCGTAAGATTGGCTTCGACCAAAAAGGAGTTGCCGTGGTCGTCCTGACGCCATACGGCCCACGTCGGGAATTCCACCTCTTTCACCACCGCCCACCAGCCGAGACTGTCGCTGCCCCATTTCACTCCGAGGCGTGACGCGATCGTCCGGAGCAATTCGAGCTCCGTGGCTTCGGTTCCCGCATCCAGCAAGCTTCCGGTGATCCGCTTACCCTCACCATCGAGAAGCGAAATCGGGAGAACGCCGACGGGACAACCGGGACCTCCCGGTTCGCCGAAGCGATGAAAGGGTCCATGGTTTTCGCTCATAGGGCATGCCGGGAAAAGGAGAAGCGGGCACCCCTTGGGCTACCCGCTCCTCGAGAAACTTCAACCCGGCAATTCGCGATCAATCCCCGAGGCAAATGCCCACGGCCTTGGCAGCCTTGACCATCTCACCTTCGGGCTCGACGAGGCGGAGCTGATTGACCGCTTCCTCGATCGGCACAGAGTCCACGTGATAAGCTTGGTAGCTGACCATGCGGCCGAAGCGGCCTTCCTCGGCGAGCTTCACGGCCATCACGCCGAAGCGGGTGCCAAGGATACGATCAAGGGCTGTGGGAGCCCCGCCACGCTGGAGGTGGCCGAGCGTGCAGGAGCGGGTTTCCTTGCCCGTGAGGTTTTCAAGCCGACGGGCAATGATGTCACCGATGCCGCCGAGACGGACTTCACCGCCGGCATTCTCCGAGACGGTGGAGAGTTCTCCGTCCGGCAGGTGGGCGCCTTCGGCCACGACCACCAGCGTGCTGTGGTGACCCTGCGCGTCGCGGGCCTTGATGAATTCGGCGACCTTCTCGGTATCGAAAGGAATCTCCGGAAGAAGGATGACGTCGGCGCCGCCGGCGATGCCACCCCACAGGGCGATCCAGCCGGCATGGCGACCCATCACCTCCAGCACCATGATGCGCTTGTGGCTTTCCGCCGTGGTGTGCAGGCGGTCGAGGCCATCGACCACGGTGCTGACCGCGCTGTCGAAGCCGAAGGTCATGGCGGTGGCGCGGAGATCGTTGTCGATGGTCTTCGGAACGCCGATGACCGGCCAGCCTTCACGGAAAAGTTGCAGTCCGGTGGTCAACGAGCCGTCACCCCCGACGATGACGAGGGCGCGGATCTCGAGCTGGTCCATCGTGCGCTTGGCCTTGGCGACAATGTCGGCGGGAACTTCAGCGATGTCGCCCTTGCCGACCTTGGCGGCGAAGTGGCCTTTGTTGGTGGTGCCGAGAATGGTGCCGCCGAGCTTGAGGATGCCCTGCGTGTCCTGCGGCTTGAGAACCTTGTAGTCGCCGGGGGGGAGCAGACCTTCGAAGCCGTCCTTGAAGCCGATGACCTCCCACCCGAGCTGCGTCGCCGCGCCGACGACGCCGTGGATCACTGCATTGAGACCGGGGCAGTCGCCGCCGCTGTTGAGAATACCGATACGCATCGCGGGTGGGTTTGATGTTTGGGGATTGGTTCGATAAGTCAAAAGAGTGCCATACTTCAGCGCGGATTCGGCACGTTGAGAATCTCCTTCTCGCGGTCTTGGATCGGCGCGCCGGCGGCGACCCACCGATCATAGGAATCCCAGCCTTGGCGAAGCAGGCTTCGCGCCCGGTTGAAACGATCCGGGTGATTCAGCACCACGACGATCAAACGGCGCGGCGTGACCGCCTTTTCGCCGTCCGGCTTTTCACGCACCAGCGGATCGCGATCGGAGGCCACGCTGAGGCAAGGCCCCGAGGCATTGGTGGTGCCGGTCTTCACGCCGAGGATGCCCGGCTCACCGATCAGCTCGTTGGTGTTCTTGACGTTGAAGGAACGCGGGCCGGCGGGGCCCTGCACGGTCACTTGCCGGTCCTTCTGGCGGGTGATGAAAGTGAAGCCCGGCTTGCGCATCGCGTAAACCGACAGCTTGGCCACGTCGGCAGCGGTGGAAAATCCGCCCTGTTTCGGCGTTTCCAGTCCGTGAGGAGTGACGAAGCGGGTCTTGGTGAGATTGATGGCCTTGCCGAGTTCGTTCATCTCGGTGACGAAGGCCGCCACGCCATCGCCGCCACGACCGCGGGCGCGGAGCATTTCCCGGCCGACATGATCGGCCACGGTCAAGGCGGCGAGGTTGTCGGAGCCCAGGAGCGCGGCATAGAGAGCATCGCGCAGCGAGATCCGGTCGCCGGGCTGGAGTGCCATCGGGTTTGGGCCGCCCACTGCTTGGATCGAGGCCGGGACGACCGCCTCCACCTTGCTGAGGTCGGTCCCGGTCGCATCGGCCCAGTCCACGGTGATCACCCCGGTGGCGATCTTGGTAAGGCTGGCGATCGGACGTTTCACGACCGAATTCGCGGCGGATATGACTTTCCCCGAGTGCGCTTCCACGACCATGAAGGCTTCACCTTGCTGGGCGTGTGAGACGGCAGCGAAAAGGGCGGCGACGAGAACCAAAAACGCGCGTTTCATCAGGCGGGCGGACTCTACCGGGGTGGGGCCGCGGCTCAACCCAAAATCCCGGAGCGCCAGGAACTCTGGAGATTGGGGGTTTCACCGCAAAGTCGCGAAGGTCGCAAAGGAACACAGAGATGCGGGAGAAAACCGGGAAGAACCCGCATTTTTCTCCTCCGCGCTGCGCTGTGGATTTGGCGACTCTGCGGAAAACTGATGGACGGCACTGCCGATTCGCGCCTTGCCATTGATTCCAAGGACGCTAGACTGCCTGCGTCAGGCAGCCCCGCACCTATCCGGCTGCCCGCCTCCGGCCAGAACGCAGATTTTGGCAGCAGCGCTCCGCTCGGGCGGACGCAATCGGACTCCGGCGGACGCGGATGCCGCGGAGATGCCTGCCAAACCGGGTCAACGCGCGATAACCGCCTTTTCCCGGGTCCATGGATCCTTTCCGCCCGTCCCGCATCGAGTGGCGGAAACTCCCCGGCACCAAAAAGCCGGCGACCCGGAAAACGGCCGGTCGAGCCCGCAGCCCCGCCCGAACGCGGGCGGCTGCCCGCCGTCGCGAGAACGGCCCGCCAACCGAAACGAAAACATGTCGAACGCCACACCTGAAACCCGGGGCACCGGCGACGGAGAACGTCGCCGCCGTCGCTCCCGCGGAGGCAAAGGCCGGAATCGCAACCGGCAAAACCAAGACCCCAACAATCCTAACCCGCACCAGAGCCAAAAGCGCTCCCATGGCGGCGGCGACCGGAACCGCGGCGAGCGCGGTGGTGAACGCGGTGATCGCGGCCCACGTCCTCCCCGCAAGGAATACAAGCCGGCCCCGCTGACCCTCTGGCAGAAGATCCAAAAGTTCTTCGGCTTCTACAAGGAACCGGTCCGCCCACAACGCGAGCGCAAGGAGCCAATCCGCTTCGAGGAAGGCCCGCCACGCGAGCCGAAGTCGAACGTCCGTATCGCCAAGCAATCGTCGGACGATCGCCCGCGGGAAGAGCGCCAGCGCCGCACCCCGGAAAAGACCGAGGTCGCCAGCGCCCGCATCTACCTCGGCAACCTGTCCTACGACTGCAGCGAGGAGGACCTCAAGGACCTCTTCAAGGGCGTGGGCACTGTCCGCAACGTCGAGATCGTCTATAACCGCCGCACCCACAAATCGAAGGGCTACGGCTTCGTGGACATGCTCAACCTCGAGGAAGCCAAGCGCTCCGTGGAAGTCCTGCACGACCAGTTCTTCATGGGCCGCAAGCTCGTCGTCAGCGGTGCCAAGACCAAGGAACACGAGGACGCGCTGAAGGAAGAATCCGCCGCCCCGGCTGAGTCCGCTGCTCCGGCCGAGTCAGCTCCGACTCCCTACTCGGACGAGCCGGCCGCCTGAATTAGCCTCTGCGAATCATTCCCCGCCCCGCCCGGAACCTTCGGGCGGGGCGTTTTTATTGTGGCAGCGGCAATTTGCCGCCAGCCTCGCCTGGCCGGGCTTGCGGCAGGACGCCGCAGCCACTCTCCGATGACCCTGCCCGCCCCTGAGCATCTGTTTTTCGTCTGCGGTCCCACCGCCTCGGGGAAAAGCGCCCGTGCGCTGGAGATCGCCGCGGAACTCGGCGGCGAGATCGTCAATGCCGACGCCTTCCAGCTCTACCGCGGCGTCGAAGTTCTGACCGCCGCGCCGCCGCCGGAAGACCGGGAGAAATGCCCGCATCACCTTTATGGCGTGCTTTCTCCCGACCAGCCGGTCGATGCGATGGCCTACCTGCGGCTGGTGGTGCCGGAGATCGAGGAAATCCTCGGTCGCGGAAAGACCCCCGTCATCACTGGAGGCTCGGGGCTTTACCTGAAATTCCTCTCCCACGGCCCCTCGCCGCTACCGCCGGGCGAACCGGAAGTGCGAGCGGAGCTCGACGCCTTGCCGCTCGACGAGTTGTTCGCCCGGCTGCAAGCGCTCGACCCCGTCGAAGCCGCTCGCACCGACCTCAAAAACCGCCGTTACGTCTCCCGCGCGCTGGAGGTGTGCCTGCTCGCCGGAGTCCCCTGCTCCACCCTGCGCGACGACTGGGAAGCCGCATCCGTCGCCCGTGCCAAAAAGCTCCGCGGCATCTTGATTTCCCGCCCCCGCCCCGAACTCCACGACCGGATCGCCCGGCGCACCCGGCAAATGCTGGACGGCGGCGCGATCAAGGAAGTGGCCGCCCTGCAAAATGCCGCCCCCGGTTTGGAAAAAGCCATCGGCTATGGCGAGATCCGCCGCCACCTCGCCGGTGAGATCGACCGAGCCGAGTGTGAGGCCCTGATCAATGCCGCCACCCGCCAGTATGCCAAACGTCAGGACACGTGGTTCCGCCGCGAAGGGTGGTTGAAGGAAGATCGGCACGGCATCTGATTTGGCGGTGGCGATGACGCCCCGGCCATTGCCAAATCAAGCCAATGGGGGCATATCCTCGGACATGCCGGCTGCGGTCACCCCGAGAAACATCCTGCCCCCCGGTTATACCCGGGGCGTCTGGGACGAAATGCTCGCCGCCGATGGCAGCGTGAACCCGTCGTGGTCGCACGTCGCCTCGTGGCTCGGCGGACTCACGCCCGAGCAAGCCGCGGCCACGAATGCCGAAATTCTCCGCCTGCTGCGCGAAAACGGCGTCACTTACAGTGTCCACGGCGCTCCCGATGGCGAGCATCGGGCTTGGCAGATCGATGCGGTGCCGTGGGTCGTTTCCGAGCAGGACTGGAAGACCATCGAGGCCGGCTTGATCCAACGCGCCGAGCTGCTCGATCACATCCTGACCGACCTGCACGGCGAGCAGCGGCTGATCTCCGAAGGCTGGCTGCCGCCCGAACTCATCCATGCCCACCGCGGCTACCTGCGGCCGTGCCACGGCATGCAGCTCGTGTCGAAACGCCAGCTCGTCCTTTACGCCGCCGACCTCGCCCGCGGCCCGGACGGCCGCATGTGGATCGTCAACGACCGCACCCAGGCACCCTCCGGCAGCGGCTATGTCGTGGAGAACCGCGGCGTGATGACCCGCGCCATGTCGCGTTTGTTCCACCGCACCGGGGTGCGGCGCATCGCCGGCTTCTTCCGCACACTCCGCGAAACGCTGGAGTCGTTTCCCACGGCCAGCGGCGCCCGCGAACCACGCGTGGTCATCCTCACGCCCGGGCCACAGAACGAGACTTACTTCGAGCACGCCTTCCTCGCCTCCTATCTCGGCTACTCGCTGGTGCAGGGCGACGACCTCACGGTGCGCGATGCCCGCGTGTGGCTGCGTTCGCTCGGCGGCTTGGAGCCGGTCGATGTGATCGTCCGCCGCGTCGATGCGTGGTACAGCGATCCGCTGGAGCTGAAGGAAGACTCGCAACTCGGTGTGCCCGGCCTGTTAGAGTCGATGCGCGCCGGCAACGTCGCCGTGGTCAATCATCCCGGAAGCGGTGTGCTGGAGAATCCCGGCCTGATGGCATTTCTACCCGGCATCTCCCGCCATCTGCGCGGCGAAGAGCTGATCCTGCCCGCCGCCGCCACCTGGTGGTGCGGCGAGAAGAGCGCCCTCGACCACGTGCTGGCGAATCTCGACAGGCTGGTGGTGAAGTCGATCCATCGTGCCCCGACCTTCGGCACCATCTTCGGCGAAACCCTAAGCCAGACGGAGCGGGAAACCTTGCGCGCCAGGATCCTCGCCGCTCCGGAATGCTTCGTGGGTCAGGAGCAGGTCGGCTTTTCCACCCAACCGTGTCTGAACGGGATCGACATCGAGGCCCGGCGCGGCGTGCTGCGTGGCTTCGCCACGGCCACCTCCGATGGGCGCTACATCGTGATGCCCGGCGGTCTGGCTCGCATCGCGGCATCGACGGACGCGCTGGTCGTTTCCAGCCAGTTCGGCGGCACTTCGAAGGATATCTGGGTGCAAGGCACCGATGCCGAGCCCTTCGTCAGCCTTTGGAACGACACTGCCAGCACGGCCAGCGAGGCGGACGCGCGCAATGTGCCGAGCCGCTCCGGCGAGAACCTGTTCTGGACCGGCCGCTATGCCGAGCGTTCGGAAGGCACCGCCCGCCTGTTGCGCCGCGCGGTCATGAGCTTTGTGGAATCGATTGGCGATGATGAAGGCCAGCTTAGCCGTCATCGCGAGATCCTGATGGGCGGTTTGTTAGGCGTGACCAATGCCATGCCGATTCACGAAGACGAGGAGTTCGCCGCCGTGAGCGACGAGGAAGAGGTCATGTCGTTGCTCACGCAGTCCAACCGCGTCGGCTCGCTGGCCTACAACCTCCGCTCGTTCCGCAATGCCGCTTACGCCGTGCGCGACCTGTGGTCGCCGGACTCATGGCGCGTGATCGAGGCGATCATCCGCGAGTGGGTGGAAAACTCACCCGCGAATGGCGATCTCGACCATTTCACCGACCCGCTCAACCGCCTGATCCTGCACCTCACGGCGTTGTTAGGCCTCAATCTGGAGAGTATGACCCGCGACGCGGGCTGGCGATTGCTCGATTCGGGCCGCCGGATCGAGCGCGCGCAATTCCAGCTCGCGGTGATCCGCCATTTCCTCGTCGAAGGCCGCACCCTGGAGGAAGAGCAGCTCGTGATGGAAACGGTGCTCGCCGCCTCCGACAGTCTGGTCACCTACCGCAAGCGCTACCGCACCCATCCGCGGATCGAACTGGTGCTGGAGCTTCTCTTGTTAGAGCCGAACAACGCCCGCTCGCTGCTCTATCAGATCCAGCGGCTGGAAGGAAACATCGACCGCCTGCCGCGCCAGGCAAAGGGTGCACGACTGACCACCGAACAGCGCATTCTGGTGGAAACCGCCAGTCGCTTGCGCCTCACCGACATTGCCACGCTGACGAGCACCAATGTTGGCCGGCGGAGGAAACTGGAAAGCTTCGTCGATCACATGCTCTACTCTCTCGGTCACCTCTCGAACGCGTTGACGCTGACTTACTTCCGCCACGCCGACCGGCCGCATTTCCTTCATGGGTGAGATGGCAGATGGTAGATGGCAGACCGAAGATGCCGCTACCCGCCGATAGCTACCATCCATCATCTTCCTCTGCCATCTCGCCCATGCGCTACCGCATCCGCCACCGGACCACATACCGCTACGACACGCCGGCGAACCTGTGCCACAACGAGGCCCGGTTGCGGCCCTTGGACTTGCCGGGACAGCGTTGCTTGAATTGGAAACTTGGCATCGACCCGCAGCCGGAGTTTCACCGCAACCGGCGGGATTCGTTCGGCAACCATATCGACTACTTCTCGATTCAGCGCCCGCATCCGGAACTGGTCATCACCGCGGAGAGCGAAGTGGAGGTGCTTTCCTCCGGTCAGCTTCCGCTTGAAGCGGGCGGACCGTGGGACCGGCTGTTGGAACAACTCCGGAATTCCAAGGACCCGGCATCGCTCGATGCCCGTGCCTTCGCCTTGTCGTCGCCGCTGATCCCCGTGTTGCCGGAGCTGGCGGAGTTCGCACGGCCGGATTTCCCTCCGGGTCGCTGCGTGCTTGAGGCGGTGTCGGCGTTCAACGCGCGGATTTTCCACGACTTCAAGTTCGATCCCGATTTCACCACGGTGGCCACGCCGGTGGTGGAGGTGCTGCACAATCGCCGCGGCGTCTGTCAGGACTTCGCGCAGATCATGATCGCGTCGCTGCGATCGCTCGGGCTGCCGGCACGCTACGTTTCCGGCTATCTGGAAACGCTGCCGCCTCCCGGCAAGCCGAAGCTTGTCGGCGCGGACGCGTCGCATGCCTGGGTGTCGGTCTTCGTGCCGGGGCAAGGTTGGCTGGACTTCGATCCCACCAACAACCTGCGCCCGGCCGAACGCCACATCACCGTGGCAACCGGCCGCGACTACCGGGACGTCTCTCCCCTGCGCGGCGTGACCGTCGGCGGACTCAGCCACACCCTGAAGGTGTCGGTGGATGTGACGCCGATGTAGGGGGGTAATTCCGATATCCAACAAGTTACATGAAAGCCGTTGACTCCATCTCATTGGATCAACACTTTCCACCCCATGGTTCACCCTAACACATTCTCCCGGCCATCCACCCTGCTCGCCGGAGTCGCCTCCTTGTTGCCCGCACTTGCAATGGCAACCACTTACGAAGACCTCCAAGTGATCAACCCGCGGATCCAACCCTGGGGAAATCCGGTGAGTCGTGGTGACGGCCATTTCTACGGCATCGGCCGCTCGTTTGAAAGGAGCACCGAAGCCGTGATCTACCGGGTCGCCCCGGGACAAGAGGCGGAGATCCTCTTCACCTTCCCGCAGCTTGAGATTGCAGGCACTCCCAACAACCATGGCTCCTATCCCGACGGCACGCTGGTTGCGGGGAAGGATGGTTCATTCTACGGCGCGACCGGCGGTGGCGGTGCCCACGGCATGGGCACCCTCTTCCGTTGGTCAAGCGACGGGACCTTCCACGTGCTTTACGATTTCCAGCCTCAGGACGGCTTCGGGGTCCAGAGACTGGTCGCCACCGCAGCCGGAGAAGTTCTCGGCATCATGTCCCACGGGGGGCCGGAGGGAGGCGGCACGATTTTCCGGGTGACGCAGGACGGGACTTTCCAGACCGAGCATGCATTCAAGTCACCGACTTCCTATCCGCCCGGCACGCCGGTGCCTCCGGGTGCGAGACAGCCCCCCTCCTCGCCCACCAACCTCGCGATCGGCCCGGACGGCCTTGTTTACGGAACCACCAGCACCGGCGGATTGATTGAAGCATCTGCCCGCTTCCAGTTCACCTACGGCTGCTTCTTCCGCCTGGAGAATACCGGCGACATCACGGTTCTCGGGGAATTTTATCCTTACCGAAAGAACGTCAACTCGCTGATCCCGACGGACAACGGCTTCGTCGCCAACTCACAGAGGGCCCTTTTCCAAATCGGATTGGATGGAACGATCCGTCTCGAAGCCGATTTCACCACCATCGGCAATGGCGACGTCTCCCTGTGGACTCCGGTGGCTACTTCCCACGGTGTGTATGGAATCTCCAACTACGGCGGCGACCAAGCTGGCGGATTCATCTATCACATGCTCCCGCAGGGAGGTACCAGCATCATTCATCACTTCCCTCGCAGCTTCTTCCAATGCCGGTCGTCACTGGCCAAAGGAAATGACGGGCTGGTTTACGGGTTGGCTGACTTCATGCAAGACGACGCGCCGGCCCCCCACCCGATCCTGCCGCGGCTCTTCCGATTGCACGATGCTGCGACCTCCCCCAATCGCGTGCCTGTCGCGGGCCCCGACGAGGCATGGCTGCCCGCCAAGGCGACCGATGGCCAGCGCGAGGTCCTCATCGACATCTTGGCCAACGATCAAGATCCCGACTCCGATCCCCTGACCATTTTTGGCCTGAGCGGGGACTTCGGAGCGGGAAGCGCCGAACTGGTCCAAACCCCGAGAGGCATCCGGCTGAAATTCTCCACCCCGGAAATGAGCCCGGCCAGCCGCATGATCACGTATCAATTCACGGATACCCGAGGAGGAATCTCCACCGGTTATGTGGCGATCAAGTCGCCCGCGGCCGGGTGGTATTCGGGACTGGCGAGCGGCCACGGGCTCGAAGGTGCCCCCCTCGGCGTGAGCCTTAGTAAAAACAACCTCGCCGTCGCCATCTTCGAGCTCAACGGCGTGAAATACACCGGCCAAGGAACGATTGACGCCGGAGACACCGCCAGTGTGGCCCTGTCCGCAACGGGGCAACCCACCCTCCGGCTGCACCTTGAGCTTCACCGCGGCGCTCCCAACAGCCTCAAGGCCACGATCCGGACGAGCGAAGCGGTTTACCACGCCACTTGCACGACAGCCGACGGCAACTAGCGCATTTCTCGGCTTGCCCCGTTTTTCTAGAGGCGACGGGGCAAGCCGTTGCGGATTCGGGGGGTGACATCCCCCCTGCTTTCGACTACCCAAGCCGCGCCCATGCAGCTCTGGCTCTGTCCGCTCATCGCCTTTCTCCTCGGGTCGATTCCCTTCGGCCTGTTCATCGCCCGACTGAAGGGCATCGACATCCGCCAGCACGGCTCCGGCAACATCGGCGCGACCAATGTGCTGCGGGTAATCGGGAAGAAATACGGGATCACCTGCCTGATCCTCGATGCGCTGAAGGGGGTCATCCCCACCCTGCTCGCGATCACCTTGATTCGCTTTGACGGGCAGGACACCAGCTTCACGTTCAGGCCGCTCCTCGACCACGGCTATCTTTTCCAGGCGTCGGACCAGTGGAAAGCCCAGTCCCTGCAGGTCCTCACCGGCCTTCTCGCGATTCTCGGCCACAACTACTCGCCTTGGGTGGGCTTCAAGGGGGGCAAAGGCATCGCCACTTCGGCGGGCGTCCTCATCGCCCTGGCCCCGGCGGCAGTGGTCCTGCTGATCCTCGCCTGGCTCATCACCTTCAAGGTCAGCCGCTACGTGTCGGTGGCCTCCATCGTGGCCGCCGCGCTGCTGCCCCCCATCGTGATCTTCGGTTCGTGGTATCACGGCAAGATCGCCGCCGGAACTTGGAACAAGCCGCTGTTTGTCTTTTCCGTCGTGATCGCGGTGTTGGCGATCTGGAAGCACCGCGGAAACATCCAGCGCCTCAAGAACGGCACCGAGAACCGTTTCCAGCCCAAGAAGAAGTCCAATGCCTGACGCCTTCCCTACCGCCGCCATTCTCGGCACCGGCTCCTTTGGCACCGCATTGGCCGTCTTGCTCGCGCCGAAGCTCTCCGAACTGGTGATGATCGGTCGTGACGCGACCGTGGCGGAGTCGATCAACACCCGCCGCCGCAACCCTCGCTATCTTTCCGAAATCGTGCTGCCGGACAATGTCCGGGCCTCCACGACGCTCGGGGACGCCTCGGCCCATCCGCTGCTGCTGTTCGGCGTGCCGACGGCCGCCACCCGCCAATGCGCCAACGACCTCGCCGGCCTGCCACGCGAGACCGTGCTGCTTTCCTGCGCCAAGGGCATCGAGCGCAATACCGGCGAGCGGATGAGCGAGATCCTCCAGGAGATCTTTCCAGAGAACCCGATCGCCGTGGTCTCCGGGCCGAATCACGCCGAGGAAATCGCCGCGAATCTCGCGACTTGCGCGGTGATCGGCGCGACGGATGAGGCCCTTGCCCGAAACCTCCAGGAACTCTTCACCGCTCCACATTTCCGCAGCTACACGAGTGACGATGTCGCCGGCATCGAACTCGGCGGCGCGATTAAAAACGTCTATGCCATCGCCGCGGGCATCGCCGCCGGGCTCGGCCTCGGCGACAACGCCATTGCCGCTCTCGTGACCCGCGCGCTGGCGGAAATGACCCGCCTCGGCGTGGCGCTGGGCGGCCGGGCGGAAACCTTTGCCGGCCTGTCCGGTGTCGGCGACCTGATCGCCACTTGCTTCTCGAAGCACTCGCGCAACCACCGCGTCGGCCTCGCTCTCGGCCACGGCAAGTCGCTGGAAGAAGCGACCGCCTCGCTGGGGATGGTCGCGGAAGGCGTGCCGAACACGCTTTCGATCCACGACGCCGCCTCCAAGGCCGGCGTCCGCACGCCGATCATCGACGCCGTTTACTCCATCCTCTACCAAGGCAAGCCCGCGGCCCGCGCCATGCACGAGTTGCTCAGCCGCGATCCCCGCCCCGAAAACACATGAAGGAGATCATCGATTTCATCCTGCACATTCAGGATCACCTCACGGATTTCACCCGCGCCTACGGTGGCCTCGTCTATGGACTGCTGTTTCTCGTGATCTTCTGCGAGACCGGCCTGGTGGTGACGCCATTCCTGCCGGGCGACTCGCTGCTGTTCGCGGTCGGGGCCATCGCCGCCGATCCGAACTCCGGCCTCAACGTCTGGATCGCAGCCGCGGTGATGCTGGTGGCCGCCATCATTGGGGACACCGTGAACTACTGGATCGGCCGTCGATTCGGGCACTGGATGATGCGGAAGTTCCCGAAGATCGTGAAGCCTTCCCACATCGCCAAGACGCACGAGTTCTTCGAGCGCTACGGGGGCAAGACGATCATCCTCGCCCGCTTCGTCCCCATCGTCCGTACTTTCGCCCCCTTCGTCGCCGGTTCGGGCGACATGGACTACAAGCGCTTCATGTCTTTCAACGTGGTTGGCGCGGTGCTGTGGGTCGCGTTGATCCTTCCCGCCGGCTGGTTCTTCGGAAACATCCCGGTGGTGAAGAAGAACTTCGAACTCGTGGTGATCGGCATCATCGTCTTCTCCCTCTTGCCGATGGTGTGGGAGATCGCCCGCGCCAAATTCTCCAAGCCGAAGGAAATGGTGAACGGGGCGGAGTGATCCGCGTGCCCTGGAAAGCAATTGGGCGGCTTCCGTGAAGAAGCCGCCCGGGCATTGAAGGGAATTGAATTGGGAGCGGATCGGCTCAGTGGCAGCCGCAGCCACCGCCACCACAGCAGCCGCCCTTTTCGGACTCGGCGATGTCCTGCTCGCTCGGCACACGGCCAAGTTCGAGGGTCATGTTCACATACTTGCCGATGGTCTTCTGGAGCGACTCCAGCTCGTCCTGGGCGTCAAGGAAAGCGGCGGCGACCTCGTTGCTCATCAGGGCGTCGCGGGCGGCTTCGAACTCGCGGATTTCGGACGGGGCGAGCTTGATGCCAGAATGCTGCTTGTGATGCAGCTCTTCGCCGCGCTGGTGAACGGTCTGATACATCAGGCGGGCACCGTCATCGCTCAGGAACCGCTCCACGTCCTGTTGGAGCTTCGCGAAATGCGCGTCGGCGGCGATGGCGGCGCAAAGTTCGCGGGTTTTGGTCATCACGGAGGAGGTTTCTGCAAGCAACGTCATGAACTTCCCCTAGTCGCCGATCTCGTTGCTGGCAAACGCGATCTTGCGAAATTCACGATGCCACCTTGAGGATTTCACGGGAGCCACCTTTCCTCCGGCGTCACCGATGAAGCGACTTCGCCGCGTTTTCCGAGTCTTCGCCGTGCTCCTGCTGGTGCTGTTCGCGGTTGCCTTCGCCGGCACCGGCTGGTGGGGCTCCGCGCGACTGGTCTCGCCGCAGCGGCGCGCCTTGCAGGACTACCACCGCGAGATCCTCGCCCGGCCGGCCGAGTTCGGCATCGAGGTGGCACCCTTCACCGCCGTGGATCGGACGCCTTGCCTGCTGGTCACCGGCACGCCGGAACCGGGCAAAGCGGAGAAAGGCCGCATCGTCCGCGACGAACTCCGGCGCCGCGGAGTCGCCCTGCCGCCCTGGGGTGCGCAGTTGGGAACCATCGTCATGTTCTACGGCCACAGCGGGCGGAAGGAGGATCACCTGCCGATCTGCGAGCGCTTCTGCGCGGCCGGCTTCCGCTGCCTGCTGCTCGATATCCCGGGCCAAGGCGACCACCCCGGCACGTTCGGGACCTTCGGTCTGAACGAATCCAAGCTCGCCGCGCAGGTGCTGGCGGAAGCTGCTGCCCGATTCAACTTTTCCGCCTCGCCCGCCTGCCTGTTCGGCGTATCGCAAGGCGGGGCGATCGCGTTGCAAACGGCGGCGCGCGAGCCGTCGAAATGGACGGCGGTCGCCAGCGTGGCCACCTTTGCCTCGCTCGACCGCCCGGTCCTGCGCTCGGCGGAAGTGCTGCTGCCGGAGCAACTTCATTTCTGCTGCCCGGTCGCAGCCATCAGCGTGGGCTGCGGGGCCAAGCTGCGGGCGGGCTATTGGCCCGCCGACGTCAGGCCAGTCGAAGCCGCGGCGAAGCTGAATCTGCCGGTCATGATCGCCCACGGCGACCGCGACCTCTACATCGGGATCGAGCAAGCGCATGAAATCTTCGCCGCGGTGCCGGACCGGCGGAAGCAGTTCCGGGTGGTGACCGGCGGCGAGCACAACCGGGTGCTGGCCACCGGCTCGCACGCGCTCTATGCGGACCTCTGCCAGTTCTTCCTCAAGTCGCTCGAAGCCGCTCCGGCAGCCATCGAGCGGATGGAGTGATGTGGCTCAATCACCACCTCCGCCGCAGCCGCCGCCACCGCAGCCGGACGAGCATCCGGAAGATCCGCAGCCTGAAGAACCGCTGTCGCTATCGCCCTTGCTTCCACAGCCGGAGGAACCTCCGCCACCGCAGGAGGAAATCGTGCCGCAGCCGGAACCGCAGCTATTGCCACCCTTCGCGCCTTTTTTCACGGCGAGGATCACGAGGATGACGAGGCACATAACGAACAGGAAGCAAAGCAGACTCCCCGACCCGGTGGCCGCGAGAAGGTTCGTGCAGCCTGCCAGCGCTGGCAAAACGCCCACCGCGGCGGTGCCAAGCAAGATTCGCTTGGCCATCCGCTTGGGCAGAATCCAGTGCTCCGCGGCGTCCACCTTGCGGGTCGGCGCCGGCTTGAAGCGAATCGCCACCGGTGGCCAGATGTCGGCCGGCGGTTCCTCGCCGAAGTGGCTGCGGTAGCTTTCCAAAGTCCGCGCATACCAACCGGCGAATTTCTCGTCCTCCATCTTCCCGCCCTCGGTGGGGCCGTGATGGAGAGGCTTGCCGAGGATCTCCCCGCACATCCGGTCCCAGTAGGAACGGGTGTAGCAGAGGTGGAGGTGCCACGCTTCATCGACCTCCTCGGACGGGGTCACCGGATGGCCGGCACGCATCGCCAGCCACACGAAGCGCTTGTACTCCGCAATCACGCGGCGGGCGAAGCCGCGGGACCAACCATTCTCCCGCGCCAACCGGGCACTGAAGGGGAAGGCGGCAGCGGGTTCATCCAGTTCGAAGGACTCCAATCGCACGAGCAATTCGTCTTTCATGCGGTGGCAGGCGAGCAGGTCCGCGCGCCGCTGTCGCGTTGAAAATCCGGCAGAAAGTGGAGCTGATCATTGAAGGAACTCCCGCTTTCATGGCACGACCGCGGGGTTTCCACGTTTAGCGACCGCTGGCACGCAGCGATCTTGGCAGACGCGGCGACCCCATCAGACTCACCGGCATGCTCGACCGCATCCTCTCCAAGCGCATCGTCCCCGTCGTCGTGCTCGACCGTGCCGATGATGCCGTGCCGCTGGCCAAAGCCCTGCTCGACGGTGGCCTCGATATCATGGAAATCACGTTCCGCACCGCCGCTGCGGAAGAGTCGATCAAGCGCATCGCCGCGAGCGTTCCGGAGATCCTGTTAGGTGCTGGCACGCTGCTGGAGGACGAGCAGGTCCAGCGAGCCAAGGACGCCGGCGCCGTCTTCGGCCTCGCGCCCGGCTTGAATCCGCGGACCATCGCCAAGGCCAACGCGGTCGGCCTGCAATTCTCGCCCGGCGTGATGACCCCGAGCGATGTCGAGCAGGCGCTGTCACTCGGCTGCAAGCTGCTGAAATTTTTCCCGGCGGAAACCGCGGGCGGTACGGCCATGCTCAAGGCGTTGGCCGGTCCTTACGGCCATACCGGCGTGAAGTTCATCCCCACCGGCGGCATCACCTCTGCCAATCTCGCCAACTACCTCAAGCTCCCGGTCGTCGCTGCCATCGGCGGCTCGTGGATGGTGGACAAGCAGCTTGTCAACGAGGGCAAATGGGATGAGATCACCCGCCTGACCCGCGAGGCCTTGGCCGCCGCGGCTGCTTGTTAGATAAATCATGATCGCTGGCATCGAACTCGGCGGAACCAAGACCGTGGTGGCCACCGGCACCGCGGCCGGTGACGTGCATGAGGAGTGGCGCTTTCCGACCACCACGCCGGAGGAAACAATCGGCCGTGCCGTCGGTTGGCTGCGCGAACGCGGCGAACCGCAAGGGATCGGCATCGCGGCCTTCGGGCCCTTGGGCGTGGTTCCGGGTCGTGCCTCCTACGGGAAACTGCTCGCCACCCCGAAGCCGGGTTGGGCCGGGTTTTCGATTTTCGAAGCCATGGCCGCGGCCTTTCCGCAAGCCCGTCTCACTCTCGATACCGACGTCAATGCCGCGGCCCTGGGCGAGGCGCGGCTCGGTGCCGCCCGTGGCTTGGATGACGTGGCCTACATCACCATCGGCACCGGCATCGGCGCGGGAATCCTGAGCGGAGGCCGCTTGGTGCATGGCGCGCTGCATCCGGAAACTGGACACTTCAAGGTACCCCGCAAGCCGGGCGATGACTTCGCCGGCGTGTGTCCATTTCACGCCGACTGCCTTGAAGGCTTGGCCAGCGGACCCTCGATCGCGGCGCGCTGGGGCAAGCCGGCCGCGGACTTGCCCGCCGACCATCCCGCATGGGAAACCGAGGCGTGGTACCTCGCCCACGGCGTGCTGGCGCTGTTAGGCATCGTCTCGCCCTCGCGTGTGATCATCGGCGGCGGCGTTTCGCAGGCCGAAGGATTTCACGAAAAGACCGAGCGGATCCTCAACGAGATCGCTGCAGGCTACTTTTCACCGATCGAGGCGAAGCCCTACATCGTCCCGCCAATGCTCGGGCAGCAGGCAGGCATCAAGGGAGCGCTATTGCTCGCCAACATTTGATCGCCTTCTGGTCCCGTTGGGACCGTAGAATCGAGGGCCGGTTGATGACCTATCACTCGCACCGGATCGCCGTCGAGCGGCCGTGAGCATCCAAGCCCTCGATCCGTGCGAACTCTTCCACCACGGCCAGCGACTTCTTCACCGACTTCTTGTCGAGCTTCACGATGCTGGTGCGGCGCTGGAATTGATCCGCGCGCAGGCCGGAGAACGAGCGGCCGCTGCCACCGGTCGGCAAGGTGTGGCTGGGCCCGGCGAGGAAATCGCCGACCGCCACCGGTGAATCATTGCCGAGGTAGATCGCACCCGCGGTGCGGATCTGCGGCAGCCACTTCTTCTCTTCCGCGCAGATGAAGGACACGTGCTCGGCCGCGAAGTCGTTCGCCAGTGTCACCGCCTCGGCCATGTTGCGGACGTGCAGCAGGAAGGTCGCCTGCTTGAGGACCTCGCGGATGTAGCGGGCGCGGGTAAGCGTTTCGAGTTGGCGCTCGACCGCCTTCACGACCTTGCCAATGAGTGCCTTCGAGTCGGTGATGAAGCCGATCACGCTGTCGCCGCCGTGCTCGGCTTGGGCCAAGAGGTCGGCGGCGATGTAGTCCGGGTTTCCGGTCTTGTCGGAGATAATGAGGATCTCGCTCGGTCCCGGCAGCAGGTCGATCGACACCGCGCCGAAAAGCTGCCGCTTGGCCTCCACGACGAAGCGGTTGCCGGGACCGAAGATGCGATCCACCGGGCGCACGGTCTTCGTTCCGAGCGCCATCGCGGCGATCGCCTGCGCACCGCCAATCTTGATGACTTCGGTCACGCCAGCAGCCTTGAGGGCATAGAGAAGCTCGGGGTTCACCGAGCCATCCGGACCGCACGGGGTGGCGGCGAGAATCTCCGGGACGCCCGCGGCTCTCGCGAAGCCCGCGGTCATGAGCGCGGTGGAAACGAGCGGTGCCTTGCCGCCGGGCACATACACGCCAACACGATCGAAAGGCTGGAAGCGCTCGCCGACGATCGCGCCCTCGGCGTTGCGCATCGTCCAATCCTTGCGCAGGCCCTTCTTCGCAAAGGCGGTGATGTTCTTCAACGATGCGGCAATCGCCTTGCGGGTGGATGGCGCGACCTTCACCGCGGCGAGTTCGTCCGGCGTCACGAAGAGTTGCTTCTCCTTCAGCGCGACGTTGTCGAAACGCTTGGCGTAGGCAACGAGCGCCTTGTCCCCTTGCCTCGCCACGGCGGCGATGATCTCGCTGACGAGGTCGCGGACATCATGCGTCGGCAAGGCGCGGCGGTTGAGGCGCTTGACGAAGGAGTCGTAGTCGGCGTCGCGATATCCGAGGATTTTCATGGGAGAGACGGAAGACAGGAAGACTTCAGACAGGAGACTGGAGTCAATAGTAAGGCTTGAGCATCAGATAGCAGATCGGGCCGGTGACTGCCACGTAAAGCCAAAGGGGAAACACCCACTTGGCGAGGCGGCGGTGGGCGGCGAAACGGTTGGTGAAACCGGCGATGAAGGTCATCAGGATGCAAGGCAGGCTGACACCCGCGAGCACAATGTGGGAAATGAGCAGGAAGAAATAAACGCCACGCATCGCACCGGTGCCGCCGTAGCGCGTCTCCTCGGTGGTGAAATGATAAGCCACGTAGCACAGGAGGAATGCCACCGAGAGCCCCATCGCGGCGTAGATGGCATTCCGGTGCAGTGCGATCTTCCCCTGCTTCACCGAGACCAGCGCGATCACCAGGGCAATGCTCACGCCGGTGTTCAATGCCGCGTGGACCGGCGGCAGAAACGCAAAGCTCCAGCCCTCCGGCAGCGGGATGCGCAGTTCCGGCCGGTGCATCAGGCCGACGAGAACAAGCACCGCACCCGTTAGAATCCAGGCGACGATTGAGAGCCTTTTCGACAGCGCGTCCTGCGGCGGACGGGACAGCCACAGCTTCCGTTCCTCACTCATCTTCGGGGGCTTCCTCGCCGGGAGCTTCTTCGTCCATGTTCTCGATGCCGGCGGTTTCGTTCTTCTCGAGTTCCTCCCTCAGGCGGCCGGTGAGTTCGCCCTTCATCCGGTCATAGGCTTCGGGATCCAGTTTGCGACCGGCCTCGGAACCCGCGCTGTAAAGGTCCCACTTGCCGATCACATTCCACTCCCGATCCACCATGGTGATCGACATGTCGTGGTCGAAGCGGCCATTGGCCTCGCGTTCCACGGGATCGTTGCGCTCCTGGACCCGGAAGAATCCCAGTTCTTTCTCCAGATACTCGTGGGTTTCCTTCTCATTGGGGTGGCTCATGAACCACCAGCGCGCGGGATCGGCCCCCAGGGCCTTCGAGTACTCGACCAGTCGCTCGTGCGTGTCCGTTGTCGGATCCACGGAAATGCAAACCACATGGAAATCGGGGTGATCCTTGAACTCGTCAAAGAGCGCCTTGAGTTCCTGGCCGTTGCGGACGGCACAGTGCGGGCACACCGCGAAGAACTCGGCGACGAGCCAGACCTTGCCCTTGAGGTCGGAAAGCTTGACCGGCTGGCCGGCCTGATTGACGCCGGTGAAATCCTTCCGGATCTGGAAAAAGGTCTCCGCTTTCTCCACCCCGGCGGAGTGGAAGTCCGGCTCGGGCTGCTCCGGCATCCGGTTGCCGAGATACATCGCGGTGCCGATGATCAGCACGGACAACACTGCCACCGTGCTGTAAATGGCGAAGATTTTTGCCCGATCGGTCATGGTGTGACGGGTTGGGCGAGGAGTTCGTCGATGGTCTGGACCAGCAGGAACTCGAGTTGCTCGGTGTTGCTCTTGTCGATACCGGTCTTCTTGCCCGCGGCGTCCCATTCCGCGGCCTGGGCGAAATCGAAGGCGGCGACGTAGGGCGGCCCGCCGCGTTTCTGCGGAACGACGGCGCGGCGGATGTGCCGGTCGCGGTCGATCAAGGTGATCGAGGAATCGTAGATCCACTTGCCGTCCTTTTGGTGCGGCATGATGCCGAGCTTGAGCTGGTTTTTCAGGAACTTGTGGACGTATTCCTTGCCCGCCCCGACGAACCACCAGTGGGGCAGGCCGACGCCGAGTTCCTTGGCGGCGGCATCGAGCACGGCAGGCTCTTCCTGATCGGGATCAACGGTGAAGCAAACGATGCGGAAGTCATCGCGGCCGGCGTAGCGCTGGTTCAGGCGGAGTAGCACCTCGCGGGTGGCTTTCCAAGTCTCCGGCTGTTTGACCGAGACTCCGCAGACCACCCAGACCTTGCCGAATAGGTCGGAGATCTTGGCACCGGAGGCATCCTGGCGAACCACTCCGAATTCCGACTTGTTGTCGATGCGGCCGATAATGCCCGGCCGCGCGTGTTCCGCCTGTTTTTGCATCTGGTGCCGCCCCCACTTCATGTAGGCGGCGTAGATGCCGATGCCGCTGGCGATCATGATGACAAACAGCCACAGCGCGGTCTTCCGCAGCTTGCGCGGATCGCGCTCGGCGGGGACCAAGGGTTCGGCGGGCGTCCTCATGGGGCGGCGGAAACTAGACTAGGCCCACGCGATGGCAAGCAATCCAAGCTCCAGCGGCAAATAGAGCAGCGTGAACAGGAAAAGCCGCCGGAACGACGGGCGTTCGCCATCGCGCATGAAGCGCCCGGCCAGCGCCGCCATGATGAGGCCCGCCAGCACGCCCCCGGCGAGGGCGACGTGACCTTTCCACCCCGGTGTCCAGCCGGCGAGCCACGGCCACACCGGCAACAGGGCGAGCCCGAGCGAAAAGATCGCCGCGAGCAAACCACTGCGGCGGCCGCTGACGTCGCCGTCCGACCACATCTTGTAGCCGGCATTCTCGTATTCCTCGCGGCAGAGCCAGTTGATCGCCACGAAGTGCGGGAGCTGCCACAAGGCGAGCAGGGAGAAAAGAAACCACGCGCCGCCATCGAAGGCACCGCCCGCCGCGGTCCAGCCGATCATCGGCGGAATCGCCCCGGGAATCGCGCCGACCAGCGTGTTCGTGCTGCTGACGCGCTTGAGCGGGGTGTAAACGAAGACGTACACGGCCACGGTGATCGCGGCCAGAATGGCGGGCCACAGGCCGATCTTTACCGCGAGGTGAATGATACCCGCTGCGGAAAGCATCCAGCCGACGCCGAAGGCGAACAGCGGATCCATGCGCCGCGCCGGCAGCGGACGATTGGCCGTCCGCTTCATGCGGGCGTCGAGATCCACCTCCATGAGCTGGTTGAAGGCCGCCGAACCAAAGGCCGCCGCGGCAGTGCCGATCAGCGTGTGGATGAGCCGCCAGAAATCGAAATCGTGCCCGCGCGAAGCGAGCAGGAATCCGAAGAAGGTGGTGATCAGGACGAAGACGTTCAGCCGCATCTTCGTCAGCACCATCATATCCCTGCGGAGCCCCGGCGCGGGCTCCGGGGCTTGCGGAGCGGCGGGGATTTCGGCTGGGGCGTCGTCGGACATCGGTGCCCGAGGGAAGGAAAGCCCCGCCCCGAGGGCAAGTGCGATCCTTGGCGTTCCATTGTCGCCATTGGCGGCCGTCGAACCGGAATCGCTGCTCACCCCGGCGATTTCACCGCCGAGCCATCGGTGATGCTGCCGTCTTTGATGATGAGCTTCCGGTCGCCCCGCTCGGCGAGGTGTTCGTCGTGAGTGACCACCACCAGGGTGGTGCCACTCTCCGTGGCGAGGCCCATCAACAGGTCCATCACCTCCGCGCTATTACGGGAATCGAGGTTGCCGGTCGGTTCGTCGGCAAACAGCACCGGCGGGTGGTTGACCAGCGCGCGGGCAATGGCGACCCGCTGCTGCTCGCCGCCGGAAAGTTCGGCCGGTAGGTGCTCGGCGCGATCCGCCAAGCCAACGCGCTTGAGCGCGGCCAGCGCCGCCTCGCTGGCGTCCTTGCCGCCGATCGCACCGGGAACCAGCACGTTTTCTAACGCGGTAAGCTCCGGCAGCAGCAGGTAGTTCTGGAAAATGTAGCCGATCTTGGCGTTGCGGAAGGCCGCCTGCTTCTTCGGCCCCAGCGAATAAAGGTCGGTGCCGTCGATGTTTACCGAGCCCTGCTCGGGGCGCTCGAGGCCGGCGAGGGTGTAGAGCAGCGTCGTCTTCCCCGCCCCGCTGGGGCCGCAGAGAAACACCCGCTCGCCGCGCGCGATGTGCAATTCGATGCCGTGCAGCACCTCGATGCTCTTTTTCCCGATGCGGTAGCTGCGGTGCAAATTGTTGGCCTCGATCACCCGGCCAGCGTTCCGGCTCCCCTCTTCCACGTCAAGGCCGGCCGCCGGACCAATGCATTGGGTGAATTTAACCGCGAATGGACGCCAATGGACGCGAATTGGGATGGCTACAATTGCGACCCAGCCAAAGAAACGCGATCACCTCATCCCAACTTCGCAACCGTCAAAATCCCATTCGTCCATTGGCGTCCATCCGCGGTTCTCAAATTGTCCCGTTGTGGAAGTCTCCCTGCGGGTTGACAGGACGGGAGATCGCGCCCTTGCTTCCGCCGCCGTGAGTCCCGAATTCATCAAGGAAGCCCTCCGCCACGTCCGCTACCCCGGCTTCTCCCGGGATATCGTCTCCTTCGGCCTCGTGAAGGACATCCGCCACGAGAACGGCGTGCTGAACGTGCGGATCGAAATCGCCACCAAGGACCCGAAGGTGCCCGAACAGATCTTCAAGGACTGCCACGCCGCGCTCGACCACCTGCCCGACGTCGGCTCGGTGAAAATCGACATCGAGGTCAAGGAACCACAAGGCCAGCAAGCGGGCGGCGGTGGCGATGTCACCGGCAAGTCCTCCATTCCCGGCGTGAAGCGCGTCATCGCCGTGGCTTCCGGCAAGGGCGGCGTGGGGAAATCGACGGTCGCCGCCAACCTCGCGGTCGCCCTTTCCAAGACCGGCGCCAAGGTCGGCCTCTGCGACTGCGACCTCTACGGTCCGTCGGTCGCGCAGATGTTCGGCAGCCACGAGCGGCCGATGGCCAATGAGCACGACGAGATCATCCCGATCGAGGCTCACGGACTGATGCTGATGTCGATGGGCTTTCTGCTCGAAGACCGCTCGCCGGTGATCGTGCGTGGCCCAATGGCGACGCGCTACACCCAGCAGTTCTTGCGACAGGTCGCGTGGGGAGACCTCGACTACCTGATCCTCGACCTGCCACCCGGCACCGGCGATATCCAGCTCACCATCGTCCAGACGGTGGCTGTCGATGGCGCGGTAATCGTGACCACGCCACAGGAGATGGCGCTGATCGACGCGCGCAAGGCGGTGTCGATGTTCGCGAAGGTGAACGTGCCGATCCTCGGCTTGGTGGAAAACATGGCGTGGTTCGAGTGCGACCACGGCCAGCGCTACTACCTCTTCGGCGAAGGCGGCGGTGTGCGCGAAGCCGCCGCGCTCAATGTCCCGCTGCTGGCGCGGATCCCCATCGATCCGCAAACCCGCGAACGCGGTGATGCCGGCACGCCGGTGGCGCTGATTCCCGCGGCCGAACACCCGGTGTCCGCGGCTTTCCAACAAATCGCCACGGCGCTCAAGGAAAGAGTGCCCGTTCGTTAGCTTCATCCCGATGCTCCGCACCCCGCCACAACTCTTCGAAGACTTCGAGGCCGGGCTGTTGACCCGGGAGCAGTTGCACGTGGCGATGGCCTTTCACGCCCGGACCTTGATCGAGGAAGTGGTGGAGGCGCAGGAGAACCCGCTCGCCGCATGGTGGGAGGGCTTGCTGGCCAAAAAGACCGCCTCGCGCCTTGCCGCACGCCACGGCGAAAAGCGGATCCGCGCGATCTTTTCCGCGCTCGCGGATGTGCCGGATTTCCTGCCAGCGCAATGGCTGTGGAATGCCCATCATCCGGACGTGCCGCTGTTCTGCTTTCTGCGGCTGAGAAAGGAGCCCGTGTTCCGCATTCTCAGCGTGACCAACGACGCCGGGGTCGTGACCGTACGCCTGGAGTACGGCTCGAACGAAAAGCACGAGACGACCCGCGAGGAATTCGTGCTCGCTCACAAGCTGCGCGGCGGCCTAGAAGTGACCGGGCGGCGTCTGGCGGTCTGACCGAAGCCTATCGGCTGAGCTCGGGGTCAAACCAGCAGCCCCAGTCTGAGCTCTTGCCGTCGCCGGCGTCCTCGACCACCAGCTCGAGCGTGTTCACCCCTTCCACCTTGAGGTCGAAGCTTCGCAGGGTTCCGGACTCGGTCTTCTTCGTGCGCCACAGTTCCTTGCCGTCGGCCTTCACCACGAAGACGCATGAGCCGCTATCGTTGCCATCGGGCAGGCCGGCGTGTCCGCGTAGGGTCTTCCACTTTCCGCCGAGCTGCCAAGTGTGAACGGCCGGCGCGTGGGCATAGATGCCGCGAGCGAAGAGCCGGGAACCGCACGAGAACAAGAGATCGCTGCCGGGCAAGATATTGTAGGCGGGCCGCTCCCAACCCACCTTGGCCGCCGTCGGCCGGGCGTCGGAAAGCCGGCACAGGTTGCCCGTTTCCTCGACCGGAGAAGGTGCGGGCGTCGCCGAAAGCGTGGCGGCGCGGACCTTGGCGGCTTCCAGCACCGTCGGCGTCGGTTTGGCGGCTTCGACCGCGGCCAATGCGCTCGTCGCGGCCGCCACGTCGCGCTTGCCGACAGCCTCAATCAAGGGCGCGAGTTGCAAGCGCGCCTGGCTTGCGGAGAGATCGACCGTCCCATCCTTCGCCACGAGATAAGGATAGGTGAACGGCGTCGTGGCACCGGCAAACGAACTCGCGGTGCCATTTGCCTGCACCACCACGACCCGGAAGACACCGGGCTTGCCGGGCTCCAGCGCGTTGGCTTGCAGTCTGAATTTCCCCGAAGCGTCCGGGGTCGCCGTGCAAGTGGTCGCGTCGTAGTCGCCGCCGCCTTCGGGGTCCATGTACCCGAGCACGGCATAAGCCGGTGGATCCGCCGTGACCGTGCCGCTGAAGGTGAAAGTGCTCCCTTGAGTGGTAAGGGAAATATCTTTCAAGACGGCGTTGGCGGGCTGCTCGATGCCCTTGACCGAGCCGCAGAAGATCGGATGCGACGCCAGCTTCAGGCCGTGGGCAAGAGTGAGGAAGGAGCCCTTGCCTTCGCCGCGCAGGTTTTCGCCGTAGCTGCGGTTGCCGCTGCCCATCAGCGCGGTGCCGAAAGCGGCTTGCTCGTCGGGACGCTCCTGATTGTGCGGCAGGCCGAGGGCATGGCCGAGTTCGTGGGCGATGCCGCCGATGAAGATCGAGTTGTAGCGGCCGATGGAAATGTCGCCGTATTGGCCGTCCTTCACCCGCGGCTCCTTTTTCGCCAGCGAATCGAGATTGAGAATGGGCGAGTCCACCTGCCACGCCGTGCCCTGACGGTTGCTCCCGCCGGCGTAATACGGGCTGTTCTGGGAGATGACCGCTTTCTCCGCGTCCCAATTCGACATGTTGCAGAAGATCACGATCGTCTCCTTCTCCGGATCAATCCCCGCGACGCGCAGGGTGGTGAGGCACTCGTTGCGGATCTCGCTGCCGGACTGGACATCGTACTTCGCATACGGCTGGCGGCCCTTCACCACGTGGACCTTCATTTGACCGTCATCCGCGTAATCGAGCCGGATCGTCAGCGGCCCGAAACCGAGGCGTTTCATCTCCCGCGCGTAAAAGTCGCGGATATTCTCCAAGATCGCGCCGAGCCGCTCGCGATAGCGCGGGGCGGGCTCGCGGTCGGCTGGGGTCCAATAGACGATGTGGACCATTTTCTCCGCACGGACCGGGTCCTTCGCCTGCCACGCATCGAGGATGGCCTTGGCCGCCGGGACCTTGGCGGAGATCTCGTCTTGAGGGCTCGCATGGAGGGGCAAAGCGAGAAGCAGGGTCGCCAAGGTCAATTTCACGCCAATAAAACGACCCAAATGACCAAACTTGTTCAAGCAGTTCGCCGAACGTGAATTCTCCATGAAGGAAAGCGATTGGATTGCCTGAACCCACCGGTCCGAGGGACACTGGGTCTTCATTACCCATGGGAAAGCTGCTCAGTCACCGTCATCCGCTGCTTTATAACCTCGCGGTGGGCTACCACCGGTTAAAACGGCGGATCGTTTGGCATGGGGACCGGAATCGGATGGCCCGCCGTCATCCCGAGATGCTCCCCTGCCTCGTGAAACGCCACTCCTCCCGGTTGATCAAGGTCTTGGGCGACTCCGACCTCCAACTCCAGCACAACAAGGTCGTGAACCTGGGCATCGTCACGCCGCTCATCGATGGGGTGCGAATTGCCCCGGGGGAAGTCTTCTCGTTCTGCAGGCTGGTCGGCAAGCCAACCCGCGAGCGTGGATTCCTGGAAGGGATGGAGCTGTCGATGGGCCAGGCCCGCTCCGGGGTCGGCGGCGGGATCTGTCAGATGGCGAACCTGCTCCACTGGCTGGTCCTTCACAGCCCCCTGACCGTCACCGAGCGCAGCGCCCACAGCTTCGATCCTTTTCCCGACCAGAACCGCAGCATGCCCTTCGGCACTGGCTGTGCGGTCTTCTACAACTACGTCGACCTCTGCTTCCGCAACGACACGACGGAAACCTTCCAGTTCAAGATCTGGATGACCGCCACCGACCTCTGGGGCGAACTCCGCTCCGACCGCGAAATCGCCGAGACCTACAAGATCTACGAAGAGAAGCACCGCTTCCTGCGCCGCACCGGCGAGTTCTTCCGCACCAACGAGATCTGGCGGCGGGTCATGGAGCGCAAGACCGGCCGACATCTCCGGGACGAGAAATTGAAGGAAAACTTCGTGCGGGTGATGTACCAGCCCGCCGCGTGGGACGAGGAGTAGCCTCGCCAACCTCCCCCTTCCCCTTGAAAATCCGCGGCTTTTCCCTTGCCAAGCTCCCTGCCCCTCCCTATCTCGTCCGCCCCTTCCAGCGCCGCCGCCCAATCAACGGGAGACCGAAGGGACCGAACACGCGGTGGGTCTTCCAAAATCGCCCGGCCTGAATCAAGGCGGGACAACCTATTCCCATGATCAACGAACTCATCAGCGAGATGGTGGACGCCGGCGTCCACTACGGTCACCAGACCAAGAAGTGGAACCCGAAAATGAAGCCCTACCTCATGAAGGACAAGGGCGGCATTTACATCATCAACCTGGAACAGACGGTGAAGTGCCTGGACAAGGCCGCCGACTTCCTTTCGGGCCTTGCCGGCAAGGGCAAGAAGATCCTTTTCGTCGGCTGCAAGCGCCAGGCTCAGGACGCTGTCCGTGAAGCCGCGGAAGCGACCGGCCAATACTACGTCAACCATCGTTGGCTCGGCGGCATGCTCACCAACATGACCACCGTCAAGAAGTCGATCGAACGCCTCAAGTGGCTCGAAAACATCGAGAAGCAGCCGGAGTTCAAGTCGATGTCCAAGAAGGAGCTCTCCGCTCTTGGCCGCGAGCGCGAAAAGCTTCTCCGCAACCTCCGCGGCATCCGCGGCCTGGAAGGCAAGCCGGACGCCATCGTGATCGTTGACTCCGCCCGCGAGTCGATCGCCGTCGCCGAAGCCCGCCGCCTGGAGATCCCGATCGTCGCCATCGTTGACACCAATGCCGACCCGTCGGTGGTGAACTACCCGGTCCCCGGCAACGACGACGCCGTCCGCTCGATCCGCATCATCCTTCAGAACCTGGTGGACGCCATCGTCGTCGCCAAGAAGGGCTGATCCGTCACTCTTTCCCGGCTGCGGACCAGCGCCGCAGCCGGTTCCCTTCCGCGGATCCGGCCTTCACACGCCGATCCGCTTTTTCATTCGAATCTCATCACACCGCTTTTTCCCATGATCACCGCATCCCTCGTCAACGAACTCCGCAAGAAGACCAACGTCGGAATGATGGAGTGCAAGAAGGCCCTCACCGAAACCAACGGCGACCTCGACGCCGCCGTGACCTACCTCCGCGAGCGTGGGATGATGAAGGCTGCCGCCAAGGCCGACCGCGAAGCCTCCGAAGGCATCATCGCTGCCCGCCTCTCGAGCGACGGCAAGACCGGCATCCTGATCGAAGTGAACTGCGAGACCGACTTCGTGTCCCGCAACGACAACTACGTCGCCTTCGTCGGTCAGATCGCCGACACCCTCGCCGCCTCCAGCGCGAAGAACCTCGAGGAAGCCCTCGCCGTGAAGATCGGCGATATCTCGGTGGAAGACTTCGTGAAGGCCAAGACCCTGGAGCTCGGCGAGAACATGCGCCTCCGCAAGTTCGAGCGCTTCGACCTTCAGGACGGTGGTGCCATCGCCCAGTACATCCACATGGGTGGCAAGGTCGGCGTGCTTCTTGAAGTGTCCGCCTCCAATGGCGACACCGCTTCCAAGGAAGAATTCCGCGACCTCGTGAAGGACATCACCCTCCACATCGCCGCTGCCGCGCCGAAGGGCCTGTCCCGCGACGAGATCTCCGCCGACCTCATCGAAGCCGAAAAGAACGTCTACCGCGCCCAGCTCGCCGCCGAAGGCAAGCCGGAAGCGATGATCGAGAAGATCGTCGAAGGCAAGATCGGCAAGTTCTTCTCCGAAGCCGTGCTCCTTGAGCAGGCCTTCGTGAAGGATCCCGAAACCACCATCAAGAAGCTGGTGGAAGCCAAGGGCAAGGAAGTCGGCGACACCCTCGTGGTGAAGCGCTTCGTCCGCTTCGGCTTGGGCGAATAACAAAGGTTTCCCGCTGACAACCGCGGCACCCGCCCCCCTCTCACCCGCGCCCGTCTCCGGTCACTCCTGAGGCGGGCGTTCTCTTTTCAGGAAACCCATACCCGGAGAGATTCTGCAACCGCGTAGCGACCGTAGAACATCGCATCGCGGGCTTCACTCCACCTTCCAGCTCACCTCCAGCTTCAACTCATCCGCCGCCGGAGCAGTGAAGCCGATGAGGTGAAAGCCTTTGTTCTGCTGCTCGCGCTCGGTCTTCGGCTTGAGGGAATACTCCTCCCACTTGCCACCGGTTTGATCGTGACGTTCGAGAACGAGGCGCTTGCCGCCTTGCTCGAAGACCACACGCGATCCCTCGATCTTCGGCTTGGCCTTGGTGACCACCGCCCAGCGCACCGGTCCACCCGGCTTCGCGATCGTATCGCTGATCAGCGTCGCCCCGCTGGATGTGTCGAAGGAAGCAATACGCTGCACACGGGCCGCCTGTCCCTCGTAAGCCGCGGTGAGGTCAATCACCGTGCTCCACTTGTTCCCGTCCCGCTTCAAGGATGCCGCCGGGCAACCCTTGCGCGGTGTGGCCTGCAGCTTCCCATCGATCACCAGCGTGTTGTGCGACAGGTTGTTCAAGCGCAGGTAATCCCAGCGTTGGTTCCCGAAGTACCCGGGCATGTTGTAATCGTCCTTGCCGAGGTCGTGGAACCAGCGCACGCCCTTCGCCTCATAGACGAAAGCGCCTGCATCCAGATGGCCATGGCTCGCGGCACCGGTGCCGCCCTTGATCGCGAGCCAAGCCGCCTGGGGAGTCCATGCGGTGCGGAAGAAAGCGAAGGACTGCTCGCCATCGAAGCGGTCTGTTAGATTCTCGGTCCCGGTATCCTTCGGAACTTCCGGCAACCACAGCAGGTGCAGCGGGAAGAAGCGCAGGTCGCCGGTGGCACCGCTGCCCGTCCCCTCTTTCAAGGATCTCTCTAACATCGACCGCACGTGACCTGCCTGTCCGGCATCCTTGAAGTGCGTGGCGATCCAGCTCTGCGCCGGCGACGGCACCTCGACACCCGGACCGCCATCGGCGTAGTTGAACGAAACACGCGTGGGTCCCGTAACATGCCGCATGAAATTGCCGCTACCGCGAAGGACATCCGGCACTTCGATCTTCGCGCCGAATTGCGCGAGCACCATCACCTCGTAGTTGGTGCCGTAGTGCCAATACGCCGGCCCTTCGGGATAAGCACCATCGGGTTCATAGAACCGCTCGCAGCTTTCGATCAGCTTTTTGCCGTGCGCCACCAGCGGCCCGCACAACGCCGGATCGCGTTCCTTCACCACCTCCGCCGCCAACGCCATTCCGGTGCCACAGACCTGCGACCAATTGTTGGTCGCGCTCAACCACCAGCCGCTCTTCGCGTGCTTCTCGCCGACCACCTTCAGCGCCTTCTCTAACAGCGCATCCTCATAGCGCCGCTTCTGCTCCTCGCTGAGCGCCGGATACAACCAGTCGTAGCCGATGGCCACCGCGGTCGCCATCTCGGCAGTGTCGAGGAAATGCGATGGATTCCAGTCCTTGAGCGCACAGGCGGCGTCGAGTTCGCGGATGGCACGGTCCTTGAAACGAACATCGCCCGTGGTCCGCCACGCCCAGGCGCAATGCAGCACGTGGTGCAACGCCGACCGCGACTCGGAGAGCAATCGCTTGCCGTCGGGGATGCGGTACTCGCAGGTACGCTCCTTGAGTACCCGCTCCGCGCGCTTCACGACGTGAGCCTGGAGGTCCTTCGCCAGCGGATCGCGGGCGATCCGTTGTTTCACCTCTCCTTCCATCGCCGCGGGAAACCACAACCGCGGATGCACCTCCGCCACTGCCACGCCAGCACAGGCCAGCCACACGCATGTCCATCTCATGATTGCCGGATACGATTCGCGCATGGCTCGCCTTGCCGGAACGAGCGAATCTTCGGCTCAGCCGGGTTTTTTCCGACGCAGGGCCGGCATCAGGGCAACTCTGGGAGCCACAAGGACGACAAGCATGGCCACGACAATCGCTACCCACGCGATCGGTTGAGCCGACCCGTGGAATAGCACCACGAGTCCGCAGGTAACAACAACCACGGACAAAAGGCTGAATACGATGCGCCCCGCGGCCGAGGGATTGACGAAAACGAAGCTCCCCGGCACGGCTGCGCTCATCATCGTACCACCAACCGACGCAACGCCCCTCGACCCGGACGTCGCACCCAGCACCAACACCACCATTCCACCGAAAAGCAGGCTTCCGACCAACAGACCATCGAGCTTCTCCCCGCCATTCAACGAGAGGCGCGCCAAGCGATCCTTGAGGAGTAGCAAGTGACCGATGCCATTCGCCAACCATGGTCCGAACACCATCAAGAAGGATACGATGAACGCCGCCACCGCCCAGGGATGAAGCATCGCCAAAATCACCCAAACCGAGACGAACGCCACCAGCATGGCCATCGCGCCAAGCAAATTGATCAGTTCTGACTTCCGCCGGAGGAACGCGAGGTGACGCAAATGGAGCCGGTAGAAGAGCGAGCGCGATTTGAATGCATCGCGCAAACCAAGCCGGGCCAACTCCAGTCCGGGCTTTAGACGAAGCGCTTCGCGGAAAAGGTTTTCCGCCTCATCGTGTTGCCCCTGATGAAAAGCGGCCCATCCCGCGTTTGCAAAGGTCCAGGCATTCTCGGGATTCCGCCCCAGATGGCATTCGGTTACCTGTTGGGCCTCGTCAAATCGCTGCTGTAAGCGAAGCGCGGCCGCAAGCAAGTTCGGTGCGGAGGGGTGATCGGGATCCAGCTCCAAGGCCTTGCGCGCCGCTCTCTCTGCCCCGGCGAATACCTCCATACCAAGGAGAGCGTTCCCTTCGCAGAACCAAGCATATGCCATTTCGGGATCGAGGCGCTTTGCATTGCCCGCCGCCAGCAAGGCATCCTGAAACCGCCCCAAGGCATGCAGGAGAGCCGAGCGGATGGAATGGGCGGCACCCGAGTCGGGAGAGATCGAGATGGCTCGCTCGATGTCCAGCAAGCCCTGCCGGCAATCCATCCCACCAAGGAGCCGCGTGACTGCCAGCTCGTACCAGGCACTGAAGCTCTCCGGTTCCGAAGCGAGGTATTCGTGAAGCGTCGCAATCGCATCCTCGAACCGTCGCCGCTCGCGCAGCAGCCGGGCACGTTGAAGGAGATCTCCGCTCATTTTCCCAGCTCCAAGCGAGAATTCCCCACTTCGTCTGTTCCGGAGATGGGAAGCTCCCCATTCATCGGTGCTTCTCTTGCCGCAATGAAGGCATGCCGCCGATCCAAGTCGTGAGGAAGACCCCGACATTGGCGCCGACAACGTAGAGGGCCTCTTCGTCGCCAATCAGTTTTTCGCCGGGCAATCTACCCAATGTCTTCCAGCAAAGGATAGCCCCACAGACGAGCACCATGGTAGTGATGAGGCCGAAGACCACGCGTCCCTTGGCCGACGGATTGTCACAAACAAGACTGCCGGGAACCGCCGCTCCCATCATGGCGCCGCCAAGCAAGGCCACTCCCGTCGGCAGGAAAGTGACACCGCAGAACAGGAGAACGAGTCCGATGAAGAACAATCCGCCGACCAGCAGGCCATCGAGCTTCTCCCTGCGCGTGAGCGAAAGACGCGCGAGTGGATCCTTCAGCAGCAGGAAATGACCGAGGCCACTGGCCAGCCAACTGCCGAACACGAACATCAGATAGGCGATCACCAGCGGCACCGCCGCCAAGGGATGGACCGCAGCCAACAGCATGCGCCCGAAACGGAAGGCGATAAGGATGCCGATAATGATCAGGAACTGGTTCTTCTCGGAGTGGCGTTGGAGGAAAAAGACCCAGCGCAAGAACAGCCTGTAAAACACCGAGCGCGCCTTGTAGGCCTCGCGCAGGCCGAGTCGGGCGTGCTCCAGTTCGGGATCCAGCCGCAGCGACTCGCGGAACAACTGCTCGGCCTTGTCACGCTGGCCGCGATTCAGGGCGGTCCAGCCGGCCGTGGCGAAGGTCCACGCATTCTCCGGGTCGCGGGCGAGATGGCGGTCGATTTCGACTTCCGCCTCGCCGAAGCGCTTCTGGAGGCGCAGCACGGTCGAGAGCAGGTTGGAGGCATCGGAGAAGTCCGGATCCAGTTCCAAGGCCTTCCTTGCCGCCGCTTCCGCTTCGCCGAGCACGTGCGTCGCCAGCAATGCCTTGCCGCGGCACACCCACGCGAAGGCGAACTCGGGATCCAGCCCGACCGCGGCGTCCGCCGCGGCCAATGCCTCCTTGTCGCGATCCAGACCGAGCAGGATCGCCGAGCGAATCGCGTGGGCGGACGCGTTCTCTGGAGATAGCGCAATCGCCTTCTCGATATCTTCGAGCGCCTTGCGATAGCTGTCTCCTTCGAGTAAACGCGTCACCGCGAGTTCGTAGTGCGCGAGGAAGCTGTCCGGATCCGCCGCCAAATGCTGGTGCAGCGCCGCAACGGCTTCCGGGAAGCGCCGGCTGTCCCGCAACAGGCGGGCTCGCATCAGGAGTTCGCTCATTTCTTTAGGCCCAGGTAGATGAGCACGTCATCGTAGAAGCCGCTCTGGTTGGCATAGAGCGCGTAGTTCTTGGCGCTCTCAAACCACTTGCGCGTCGAGGGCTTCACCTCCTTGCTGGCATTGAGCAGCATCTTGCCGGACACCGGAACGACCGCGCCTTTGCGCATCGCTTCCGAAAGGGCCGCTTCGGTGGCGAGGTCGAAGACCGCCCGAAGGTCCGCGCCGGAGAATCCCTCGGTCTTCTTCGCGATGGCCGATGGATCGAAATCGACCAGCGGCTTGCCGCGGCCGTGGATGCCCGCGATTTCCCGCCGCGCCACCTCGTCCGGCGGCGGCACGAATACCAAGCGGTCGAAGCGGCCTGGGCGCATGAAGGCACCATCGACGTGCCACGGCGCATTGGTCGCGCCGAGAATCAGCACGCCATCATTCGACGCCCGCGAGCCGTCGAGTTCTTCCAGAAACTGATTGATAATCCCCCGCCCCGCCGACTGGCGCATGTCGCGACGGTCGGCAGCGAGCGCGTCGATCTCATCGAAGAACAGCACCGCCGGCGCGGCCTTGCGGGCGAGTTCGAAGATCTTGTGCAGCTTCTGCTCGCTCTCGCCGATGTACATGTCGAGCACGTGGTGGAGGCCGATGGAGAAAAAGGATGCGTTGATCTCCCCCGCCGTGGCCCGGGCCAGCAGCGTCTTGCCGCAGCCCGGCGGGCCGTAGAGCAACACCCCGCCACCCGGCTTCTTGCCGTAAGCGGCGAAGAGTTCCGGATTCTTCAAGGGGTGGATGATTTTCATCCGGATGTCCTCCTTCACCTTCTCCATCCCGCCGACATCGGTGAACTTGATGTCGGCCTTCACCCGGAATTCGAGGTCGAGCTCGCGGGCGGTCACCGCGTCCATGCCGGAGAACGGCGAGTCGTCGTCATCGTCATCGATCTCCACCGGACCTGCTGAGGTCATGGCGGTGCGCTTCTGTCCACCGCCCGCCTTGAGGATGGCGGCGAGCAGTTCGTCATCCGCCACCGAACGGTCGAGATCGACGGCAACGTCGTAGAATCCGCGGGCCGCCACCGCGTCGTTTTCATCGAGCGCGATGCGGGCGCGCAGCAGCCACGCCGGGGCGAACTTCGGCTTGATCGCGCAGAGCGATTCGAGCCGGACCATCGCTTGCGAGCTCTCCCCGGAAAGGTCGAGCAGACGGGCGATGCCCAGCAAGGCGTCCGCATGATCGGGCTGCAGCTTTACCACCCGCTCGAAGAGGGCGAGCGCATCGGCCAGCTCGAAATGATCCTCATGAGCCTTCGCCACGAGCATCAGCAGCGGGATGTTATCAGGGGAAGCGGCGAGCGCGACCTTCAGGGCGTCCAAATCCATGGCCGGAGGAAAGCGCAGCGGGCGGATCAATCAAGCCCCGCGAATTGCTGAATGATTTACCGACGATTTACCAAAGATTATCCGGCCAGCGGGGTCTTCACTCATGGACACGGGAGCTTTCGTCCCGGGTCCTCAACCTTGAGACGCCATGAAACTCCGAATTCTACCTCTGGCGGCCAGCCTGATGTGGGCCGCCCCATTGCTCCGCGCTGAGCCCGCTCCAGCCGAGGAAGTCACCAAGGAAGCCCCGCCCGCACCGTCGGCCACGCCCGCGGAAAAGCCGGCCGAAGCCGCCAAACCCACCGGGGAGACGGCCACGCCTGCCGATCTGCCACCACCGAAACCGCTCGGCGACCCGGTGAAAAAGGGTCTCGCCTGGCTGGCCAAGGCCCAGAATTCCGACGGCGGCTGGGGCCAAGGCGGTGGCTGGCGTACCAATCTGCAAGGCGATGGCAGCAACGGTCGCGTCGAAGGCGCGAACGTCCCCGACCCGTCCGACATCGGCAACACCGCCATCGCCCTGCAGGCCTTCCTGCGCGCCGGGACCAAACTCGACACCGGCGAGCACTCGCAGGCCGCCGCCAAGGCCGCCGGATTCATCCTGACGCAGCTCGAGGCCGACAAAGACGACAGCTTGTTCGTGACCAAGGTGCGCGACACCCAGCTCCAGTCGAAGATCGGCCGCTACGTCGATACCTTCCTCGCCGCGCAAATCCTGTCCGACCTCAAGGGCCGCTTCCCGAATGCCTCCGACGAGGAACGGCGGGCCAAGCTCCTCGACAAGGTGGTGGCCAAGATCCAGAAGCACCAGAAGGACGACGGGGCCTTTGCCGGCAATGGCGGTTGGGCCGCCACGCTGTCGCAGGGCATTTGCAGCCGCGCGCTGAACACGGCCTACGCCGCCGGGGCCAAGGTCGATCTCGCGGCGTTGGAAAAGGACCATGTTCAGAACGCCACCGGACTCGACCGGGCGACCGGTGCCGTGGCCGCTGGCGGAGCGGTCGGCGATGCCGGCGTGGAGATCTACCGCTACGCCTCGAAGCTCGGCGGAATGACCTCGTTCTATCACAACAATGTGAGCCGCCGCGTGGAGTTTGAAAAAACCGCGCAAGCGCCCTCCTCCACGCCGGAACAGAAGCAGCAGGCCCAGCAGGAAATCGCCAAGATCGACCAAGCCGACGCCGACCAGAAGGTGCTCTTGAAGCAAATCGCCGGGCGGGCCGGTGAGCAGGGCTTCGTCGCCGGCTTCGGCAACCATGGCGGCGAGGAATTCATCAGCTACATGAACATCGGCGAAGCGCTGCGCAACAAGGGGGGCGACGAGTGGACGAAGTGGGACGAGTCGATGACCAAGACGCTCCACGGCGCCCAGAACGCCGATGGCTCGTGGGCCGGCCAGCACTGCATCACGGGGAGAACTTTCTGCACCGCCAGCGCGTTGATGGTGCTCATGACAGACCGCGCTCCGGCGCCGGTGGTGGTGAAGAATGAGGCGGAGAAGGATCCGGCCGCGAAATGAAACGAGCGGACTTCCTGCGTCTCGCCGCAGTTGCCCCTTGGGCGCTGCGGCACGTCGTCGCGGGCTGCGGGACGGGCACGCTGCCCGACCCGCGGTCCGCGGCGATCGCGTGGCTGCTGAATCGGCAGTCAAGCGATGGCGCGTGGCGGTCCGACACTTACGGTGCCTTCCGCGACGGCCGCGCGCTGACACCGGTGGTGTTGAGATCGCTGGCTGGCGAAGGGCCTGCGGAGGCAGCCAGCGGGAATGCATGTGCGTGGCTGTTGGAGAATCGCGCGACCCTCTTTGGGGAATATCCGGTCCATCTGGCTTCGGCGATTTTGGAAAGCTCGATGCGACTCCCGCAGTTGAAGCCCTTGGCCGACGCCGCCAAGGCCCGCCTCTTGGAACTCCAGTGCCGCGTCACCGGCGGATGGTCCTACGCGACGGTGCCGCCGCCGGCCTCGGGCGAGCTTTCGCCAATGCAACAGCCGAATCTGGCCGCGACAGTGATAGCGATTGATGGGTTGCGTGCGGCGGGATTGCCAGCCGGCGATCCGGTGTTGCACAGGGCTCTCGTCTTCGCAATCACGTGCCAAAACCACGGAGACGGGCCCTTTGACGATGGCGGCTTCTTCCAAATGGCCGACGACCCCGCGCGCAACAAGGCAGGCATCGCCGGCATCGACCGCGACGGGCGCACGCGCTACAAATCCTACGCCAGCGCCACGGCCGATGGTTTGCGCGCGCTGATCCTCTGCGGCGAAAGCCCCAGATCGCCTCGGGTCCAGGCCGCGAAGGCATGGTTGGAGAGGTTTCCAAGCAAGACACCCGCCGATCTGAAATACTACACCGCCCGCAGCTTGGCCAAGTCGGGACAGCTTTCTCCCGCCCTGCGGAGCGAACTCGTGGCAGGGCAGGCCGCCGATGGTTCGTTCCGGAATCCGGCCGGCGAGATGCGCGAGGATTGCCCCCTCGTCGCCACCGCCCTGATGGTGGAAGCGCTCGCGACATAACTTGAAATTTCCGCGTTTCGCGGGCCGCCGCTTGTGTTAGACCGCGGGCATCATGAACGACCGCATCGCCCTGCTCGCCGACGGCCGCCTCATCGTGGCCGCCACCGACGGCACGTCGAAGCGCCACGACTGCGAATTCGCCGCCGAGATCGAGCGCCGCGAACAACGCTCCGCCGAAAAGAACTCGTGGCTCCGTGGCGACCAGGAAGCTCCGGGCGGCATGTTCAACCGCTCCTCGCTCTGGGGCGGAAAAGGCATCCCGCGAGGCGTCTCCATGCGCCCGCGGGTCGTCGCGGTGGCCGGTGGTGACCGCCCGGAATCGATGGTCTATGCACTGTGGACCGGCGTCGTCGGCGCGGTGCTGGATTTCGATTTCACCGAGAATTACGAGCGCCGGGTTTTCCACCGCGAGCGCTTCCACGTTTCGGAATTCGACCGCCACCCCGGCGACGGGCGCATCGCCTGCCGCTTCGGCGACGAGGATGTCTCTCACCTCGCCGTGCTCGAACCGGACGGCCGCCATGCCAAGCCCGTGACCGAAGGCGATTCGATCGATGCCGCACCGTCGTGGGTGCCCGGCCGGGAGGCGATCCTCTATCATTCCGCCGGCCTGTCTCGCGATCCGCGGGGTTACGTCCTCGGTTTCGCTCCATTCGGAATCCACCGCATCGACCTCGCCAATGGCGAGCTGGAGACCGTGCTGGAGAGCCCGGCCCACGACTACCTCGCGCCTCAGGCCGATGTGACGGGCAATCTCTACTACATCCGTCGTAGTTACGAGGGCCCGGGAGGCCCCAAGCCCTCGGTGTGGATCACGCTGAAGGACACGCTGCTCTTTCCCTTCCGGGTCTTCCGCGCGCTGGTCGATTTCTTCCAGATCTTCTCCCACCTTGTCAGCCGCAAGCCATTGACCACCACCGGGGGACCCAAGCACCAGGGGCCGGAACCCGTGCGAATGTGGATCGCGGGGCGAATGATCGACGTCCAGAAAGCCAGCCAGGTCAACGCGCCTGACGGCGCACTCGCTCCCGCCGACTGGGAATTGGTGAAGCGCACGGCGGATGGCGCGGAAAGCGTGCTAGCCCGCCACGTCCTCGCCTACGATCTCGCCGCCGATGGCCGGATCGCGTGGAGTGACGGCAAGAACCTCCATCTCATCGGAGCCGATGGCGGCAAACGCAAGCTATTGAGCGAGCCGCTGATCGACTCGGTGAAGTGGCTGGAGACCTTCGAAGGCACGCCTGAGTAAGCGCCTAGCCGCTTCGGCGAACTTCGCCCTTGGCATCCACGCCCGAACCGCCACTCTCCGCGCGCCGCGGGAGAGCCGCGGTTCCATTCGGGACGCCCGTGGCACGGGCAAGAAATCGATGGGGAATCCGGTGCGACTCCGGAGCGGTACCGCCACTGTAATCCCAAGCTGCCAGCCAGCACGGGAAAGCCAGATCGCCAGCCTGAAAGGACACGTCTGACCGAACCCGCGGATCTCGGGTTCACGGATACCCCACCACATGCGAAAACATCAGAAAGCGTTCCTCCACCGGACGCTCACGACGGTCCCCCGCCTCTCCCTGGCGACGGGAATCACCTTGGCCGCGGCCTTGCCCGCGCTGGCTGAAATCGAAAAGGAACTCGACGACCTCGTCGTCTCGTCGCGCCGGCTTCCGGCCGAGGCCACGACGGCCACCTCGGCGGTCACCGTGCTCGATCCCCGCGATCTTGAAGAGCGCGGCATCCTCGACCTGCGCACGGCGCTCAATGAGGTGCCGGGCGTCATTTCCACCTCCACCGGCGGACAAACCGGCGCGCTCGGCTCGGTCTTCATCCGCGGTACCACCACGGCCTACTCACAGCTCGTTGTCGATGGCATCCGCCTGAGCGACTCCACCGCGCCGCTCGGCAATTTCTTTTCCGCCGGTCGCGTCGAGGATCTCGGTCGCATCGAGGTACTGCGCGGCCCGCAATCGGCCATCCACGGCGGCGAATCCGTCGGCGGCGTGGTGTGGCTGGAAACGGCGTACGGTGAAGGCGATCCGACGACGCGCCTGCGGGCCGAAGCCGGTTCTTTCGACAGCTACAGCGGCCACGCCTCCACCCAAGGCCGCCAAGGCGCATTCTCCTGGTATGCCGGCATGGGCTACGACACCACTGGCAATGACTCCGAGCTCCAGCGCTACGACCTGCTGCGCGGCGCGTTGCGGACCGAGTGGCAGCAGAGCGATTGCCTGACGCTCGGCGTGACCTTCCGCTCGATCGACTCGCGCTTCGACTACCCCGCCTTTGGCGCGAATACCGACCACCTCGATGCCGCGCTCGGCACCGTCTATGCGAAAGCCGTGCTCGCCCCCGGCTGGGATGCCCGCTTCACCGTCGGTCACTACCGGGAAAACTACGACAACGAGAATTTCGGCAGCTTCGGTCCCTCGACCTACGGCACCGATCTCGATCGCACCAGCGCCGCCACCGACCACTCGATCAAGCTCGGCGACCACTACACGCTGCTGTGGGGCGCGTTCTTCGAGCACACTGATTTCAAGAACAGCATCGGCACCGACCTCGGACGCGACCGCTACGGCAGTTACGCGGGCCTGGCGTGGACGCCGGTCGATTCGATTACTACGGACGCCGTAGTTCGCTGGGAAGACTACGACGCCTATGGCGACGAAATCACCTGGCGCACCGGCGCGGCGTGGACGGCTCCGACGAAGACCACGCTGCGCGGCGGAATCGGCCGGGCCTTCCGCACGCCAACCTACCTCGACCTCTTCGGCACCGCCTTCGGCGCGGGCAACCCGAACCTCAAGGCCGAAAGCAGCCTCGGCTGGGATCTCGGCATCGAACAAAAGATCGGCGACGACCATGCCGTGTCGCTGACATGGTTCGAGAACTCGATCGAGGACCGCATCCGCTCCTTCCCCACCCCGCCGGTGAATCTGCCGGGCGACACGCCAGCCCGCGGCTTGGAAAGCGCGCTCGCGGGGTCCTGGTGCGATGGTGCCGTCCGCTATCGAGTGGCGTGGACTTGGCTCGACGAGTCGCTGGCCGATCAACCGGATCACACGGCGACCGCGTCGCTGGATTGGAAGCCGGCGGAGAAATGGCTGCTCGGCATCGGGGCGACCTACGTTGACGAACGCTCGTGGGGCGGCTTGCCACTCGACGACTATTTCCTCGCGCGCCTCTACGGCAGCTATCAGGCGACCGAGCAGGTCCAGCTCCACGCGCGGATCGAAAACCTCTTCGACAGCTCCTACCAGTTGGCGAACTTCATGGGTTCTCCACCGATCGAAGGCGCGGGGCTGGGCATCTATTCCGGCGTGACGGTCGAATTCTGACCGCCCGCCACTCATGACGGGCGCGCTCCGCGAGGGGCGCGCCTTTTTCATTGGCGTAAGGCGGACC
>CBKZPU010000019.1:0-43613 GCA_966696705.1 uncultured Verrucomicrobiaceae bacterium
CCATCGTTTGGCTACCACTCTTCGTGCTGTGCGCGGCCACCGGCCTGCTGACGGGCGGCGTGCGGATCCCGTTCCTACATGACGTCGAGTCTCACGCGCGTTTCCTGGTGGCGATCCCTCTCATGCTCGTGGCCGAGCTCGTCGTCCACCAACGGACGCGCGGGATCGTCGCCCAATTCGTCGAGCGGAAGCTCGTTCCCGAGGAAGGCATGGTCCGGTTCCAAAAGGCGATCGTCAGCGCGATGGCATGGCGCAATTCGATCACGGCCGAGGTGGCGCTGGTCGCCATTGTCCTGCCGCTTGGATTCTACTTCCGGACGGACGTGTTCGCGCTCAAGACCTCCACTTGGTATGCGTCCGCCGCCGCCGACGGCTCCACGCCCACCCTTCCCGGCCTTTGGTTCTTCTGGGTGAGCAATCCGATCCTGCAGTTTCTCATGCTGCGCTGGCTGTACCGGCTGGTGATCTGGGGGCGCTTTCTCTGGCATGTCTCACGGATCGACCTCGATCTGATCGCGACCCACCCCGACCGGAACGGGGGGCTGGGCTTCCTGGGTGGCAGCGCCTATGCGTTCTCGCCGTTGCTGGCCTCGTTCAGCGCCTTGGTCGCCGGACTTGTCGCCAGCAGGATCCTTTTCGAAGGCGCGTCGCTCACGGATTTCAAGCTGGAGATCGTGTCGGTGGTGGCAACAGGCATGGTGCTCGTGTTCGGTCCGCTGACCGTCTTCGCGCCACGAATCCTGGCGGCGAAACGGAGTGCAAAGAGGAAGTACGGGGCCTTCGCGGCCGAGTACATGCGCGGCTTCGACCGGCGATGGCTTCAGGATTCCGGCCGCGACGTCGAAGCCGTCCTCGGCTGCGCGGACATCCAGTCGCTGGCCGACCTCGACAACGTTTACACCATCATCAAGGAGATCAAGCCGGTGCCCTTCAGCCGCGACATGGTCTTGCAGTTGATCTGGGGTACGCTCGCGCCGTTCTTTCCCCTCGTGTTCACGATGATCCCGTTCGAGGAACTGCTCGACCGGCTCCTCAAGTCGGTCTTTTGACCGGGATGCGGCGGAGGCGAACCAACTGGAGTTCCTACGAAGCAGGGTTCGCGTCGTGACCCGCTCCGTGGCGCAAGGTTGTCAGATCACCGGCCCGGCGGCTCTGACCTCGTCGCTGGCGCCGGCCGCGTAGGTTTCGAAGTTCTTCACGAACAACCCGGCGAGCTTTCTGGCGGTGGTGTCGTAGGCGGCCTTGTCGGCCCACGCGTCACGCGGGCGCAGAATCTCCGATGGCACGCCCGGAACCTCGGTGACGATCTCAAAGCCGAACACCGGGTCGCGCTCGGTCTTTACCTTGACCAGCGAGCCGTCGTGGATGGCATCGATGATGGCGCGGGTGTTCTTCAAGCTGATGCGCTTTCCGACGCCGTGGCCGCCGCCACCCCAGCCGGTGTTGACCAGCCAGACGCGAGCATGGTGCTTGCGAATCTTGTCGGCGAGCAGCTCGGCATATTTGCTCGGGTGCCACACGAGGAAGGGGCCGCCGAAACACGGCGAGAAGGTCGCCTGCGGTTCGGTGACGCCCATCTCGGTGCCAGCGACCTTGGCGGTGTAGCCGCTGATGAAATGGTACATCGCATGGGCGGGCGACAACGCGCTCACCGGAGGCAGCACGCCGAAAGCATCGCAAGTCAGGAAGATCACGTCGGTTGGGTGGCCGGCCACGCAGGGGATCTTGGCGTTCTGGATGAACTCGATTGGGTACGCGCCGCGGGTGTTCTGGGTGATGCTGGTGTCGGTGTAGTCAACATCGTGGTCTTCATCGAGCACCACGTTCTCCAGCACCGCGCCGAAGCGCAATGCTTGGAAGATGTCGGGCTCGTTCTCGGGCGTCAAATTGATCGCCTTGGCGTAACAACCGCCTTCGATGTTGAAGATCCCGTCGTCGCTCCAGCAGTGCTCGTCGTCGCCAATCAGTTGGCGCTTGGGATCGGCGGAAAGCGTGGTCTTGCCCGTGCCGCTGAGACCGAACAGCAGCGACGAGGCGCCGGTGACCTTGTCGGCGGTGGCCGAGCAATGCATCGACAGCACGCCGCGGCGCGGGGCGAAGTAGTTGGCCACGGTGAAGACGCCCTTCTTCATCTCGCCGGCGTATTCGGTGCCGAGGATGACCAGCTCCTTGTCCTCCAGGCTGAGGTCGATGCTGGTGGCCGAGCCCATGCCGATGGTCAGGTGGTTGGCGGGGAACGCCCCGGCATTGTAGATGACGAAGTCCGGCTCGCCGAAGGCCGCCAACTCCTCCCGGGTCGGGCGGATCAGCATGGTGTGCATGAACAGCGCGTGGTACGGCCGCGAGCAGATGACGCGGACCTTGATCCGCAGCTTCGGGTCCCAGCCGGCGAAGCCGTCGAAGCAATAGAGCCGGTCGCGGGTGTTGAGGTAGTCGATCGCGCGCTGGCGGTTGATCAGGAAGGTCGGGTGGTCGAGCGGAATGTTCACCTGCCCCCACCAGATGTCATGCTCGGTGGCGGGGTCCTTCACGATGCGCTTGTCGCCCGGCGAGCGGCCGGTCTTGGTGCCGGAGTAGGCGACCAGCGCGCCGTTCTCGGCGATGCTGGCGTCCTTTTCGTAGCGGATCGCGTGCTCGTAGAGCGCGCTCGGCGGCAGGTTGCGGTGGACCTCGGCAACCGTCAGGCCGCGGGAGGAAAGGTCGATGGCGTGCATGGCGGACGGAGGGATGAGAAAGCCGACCGTTTTCCGGTCACGGCCTTTCCTTCATGCCGTTCCCGCCATTATTCCGCTATTGAACCATGGTCGTACCCTTGGCCTCGATTCCCACAGTAACCGCGGCTTGGTCATCTTCTCCGGTGAAAGCAGATCATCGAGCTGCGCCTTGTCCAACCAACCCTTGGCCAGCACCAGCTCATAGACGCTGCCTGAGTGATTCTCTAACAGACCCATTCCATGAACTCCTCCGAAACCCGCCTCCGCGGCATCGCCGAAGAAGTCGTTCTCGTTGTAGATGCGCAGGTTGCCGAACTGGTCGGCCAGCCGGCGGATTTCTCCATCGTGGCGAGCGCCTTTTTCATGTCCTCCACATCGTCGCCGCGAGCAACGGGCATGAGACCAGGCAGCAACACGGCACCCGCGGCGCCAGAGGACACGCGACCAAAAGGTCCGCAGGATCCGTCATGCGGCTCGCGCTGACCGGAAACTATCCGAGACATTGCTTGCTGATAAAAGATTCCAGGTCCCGCGGGCAAAGGCTTTCCCGTACAACCAAAGTAGCATCCCCGGCCATCACCACGGACTCGACGAGGCGGCCCAATTGGATGGCAAAATCACGGAGCCCGGCTCCCGTCCTTGCTGCCATGAAGACCGCCGTCCTTCTGCTCGCTTTAGCCCTTCCGTCGCTCAACGGCTGCGCGAACTTCCGTCGTCTTTCCGCAGATCTGGAAATCCTCGACGAGGAATACCGCATCCACGGCCGCATCTCGAACGCCGACGACTTCAAGCCCCCCGTGCGCGCCGTGGTGATCGAATGGGACCGCGCTTCGAACCGGATCGATTCCGGCGACCGCGTGGATCTCACCACCGGCGGCGCGTTCATTTTCTCGGTGAAGAATCCCGCCCGCCAATTCGTCGCGGCCTTCGCCGACACTAACAAGAACGGCCGCCACGACTCCGGCGAACCGCTGTGGTTCCATGCCGGTCAACGCGGCGAGCCGGAAGCGGTCGGGTTTGATTCCTCTCGCCGGGCCGAAGTTCGCGGCGATCTGCGCCCCGGCACCCTGCCGGCTGGATTGCGGGGCGCGATCGACAACGCCCTGGCCGGTCGCACCGTCGAGCAGGTCGTCACCGGCCACGGCGTGCGCCTCAGCCTCGGCGAGATCGCGAAACTCGACGACCCGCGCTTCGCCGCCACCCGCGGCGAAGATGGCCTCTGGACGCCGGCAACGATGGCCGTCACCACCGGCTTCGGGATTTATTTCCTCGAACCCTACGACCCCGCGCGCACGCCGGTGCTGTTCGTTCACGGCGCGGCCGGATCGCCGCAGGACTGGCGTGATGCGATGGAAAAGATCGACCGCCACCGATACCAACCGTGGTTTGTTTTCTATCCCTCCGGTCTTCGTCTTGAGAACTGCGCTGATGCGCTGAATGATGGGGTCGAGGCTCTTCAACGTCGCTACGGGTTCCAGCACCTCCATGTCGTGGCCCACAGCATGGGCGGGCTCATGTCGCGGCGCTTCATCGAGAAGAACGTCATCGAGGACGGCAATCGCTACATTGACACCTTCATCACCTTCTCCTCGCCGTGGGGCGGCCATGAAGCCGCGGCCGCCGGCGTGAAGCGTGCGCCGTCGGTGGTGCCGTCGTGGCGCGACATGGAACACGGCTCCGACTTCCTCGACCACCTCTTCGACGAGCGGTTGAAGGGGAAAGTGAACCACCACCTCTTCTACGGCCACCGTGCTAAGCGCTCCTTCCTGCTGCCGGAGGAAAATGACGGTACCGTCAGCGTGGCCAGCCAGCTCCGCCCCGAAGCGAAGGCGGATGCCGCCAGCGTGCAGGGCTATGACGCGGACCACGTTTCGATCCTGTCGGCCCGCGCCCCGCTCACCCGCGCGAAGCAGATCCTCGATTCCGCCACGCGATGAACTTCCCTGCCCTATCTTGGCTCCGCAATTACCCTCGTGAATGGCTGCGCGGCGACCTTGTCGCGGGCATCACGCTGGCGGCCTATTTACTTCCGGCCGGGATCGGCGATGCCTCGCTCGCCGGCCTGCCGCCCGAGGCGGGGCTCTACGCCTGCCTGTTCGGCGGCCTCGTTTTCTGGCTTTTCTGCGGTTCGCGCCACACCGTGATCACGGTGACCTCCGCGATCTCGCTGCTGATCGGAGCTTCCCTCGCCCCCATGTCCGATGGCGATCCCGCGCGCCACGCCGCGCTTGCGGCATGTACGACACTTCTCGTAGCGGTCATTGCCTTCATCGCATGGTTGGTCAAAGCCGGCACCATCGTGAATTTCATCTCGGAACCGGTCATGATCGGCTTCAAGTGCGGCGTCGCCCTCTTCCTCGCCAGCTCGCAGTTGCCGAAGCTCTTCGGTTACAAGGGAGGCCACGGCGACTTCTGGGAGCGCAGCGGGCATTTCTTCAAGCACCTCGACCAAACCAACACGGTCGCGCTGCTCACCGGACTCGTCGCGCTGGCCGTGCTGATCCTCGGCAAGATCTTCCTGAAGAACAAACCGGTCGGACTCTTTGTCGTCATCGGAGGCATCATCGCGGCCACGCTGTTAGATTTGGAGAAGCGGGGCGTGAAGATGCTGGGCGAGGTCCCCCAAGGACTCCCCATGCCGGGCTTGCCCGCGGTCAAAGGCAGCGACCTCAACGAACTGCTGCCGCTGGCCCTTGCCTGCTTCATGCTGGGGGCGGTCGAGACCGCCGCGATCGGCCGGATGTTCGCCGCGAAACACGGCGGGCGCTTCGACAGCAACCGCGAGTTTCTCGCCCTTTCTCTTTCCAATCTCGCCGCCGGTCTCGGCCGCGGCTTCCCGATCAGCGGCGGCATGTCCCAGTCGCTGGTCAATGAGAGCGGGGGCGCGAAGACCCCCCTGTCCGGCCTGATCGCCGCTCTCATTGTCTTGATCGTCGCGCTGTTCCTTTCCGGCCTGTTGCACAACCTGCCACAGCCCGCGCTCGCCGCCATCGTGCTCGTCGCCGTTTCGGGGCTATTCAAAGCGAAAGCCCTCAAGCGGCTGTGGAAATACGACCGTCCGGAGTTCGTCGTCGCGATGGCCGCGATGGCCGGCGTCCTCGGCTCGGGGCTGTTGCGCGGTGTGCTGCTCGGTGCCGTCATCTCGATGTTCCAGCTCATCCGCAGCGCCTCGAAGCCGCACGTCGCAATACTCGGGCGCATCCCCGGCACCCGCCGCTTTTCCGACAGCGTCCGCCACGAGGACAATGAACCGGTCCCCGGCATCCTGATCGTCCGGCCGGAGTCGGGGCTGGTCTATTTCAACATCGACCACGTCCGGGATCGCATCACGGCCGCAGCCGAGGCAACCAAGCCCAAGCTCGTGCTGCTCGACCTTTCCGCTGCTCCCCGCGTCGATCTCCAGGCCGCGGCCACCCTGGGAGCGTTGCACTCGGAACTCGCCACCACCGGCGTCCGCCTCCAGATCGTGGAGGCCCACGCCTCCGTCCGCGACAAGCTGCGACAAGAGGGACTCGAGGAGAAAGCCGGCACCATCAGCCGCCACACCAGCGTGGCCGATGCCGTCGATGCCTTCCTTCGCGACGAACCGCAACCCGCGTGACCCGATGCTCAAGGAACTGCTTGCCTCCTTCGTCCTGCTCGCGCTGTGCGTGGTCATCCATTCCGCGGGTATCGCCCTGATCCTGCGTCGCATCCACACTCGTCCCCCGGTGCCCACGGATCGGCCGTGGAAGATCGCCATGTTCATCGTGCAAGTCGCGTGGAAGCTCACCTCGCTTCATCTTCTCCAGATCATCCTCTGGGCGGTCTATTTCCGGGTTCAAGGCTGTCTGCCTGACTTCGAAACCGCGCTCTATTTTTCCGGCGTCACCTATTCGACGCTTGGCTACGGTGACGTGGTGCTGCCGCAAGGCTGGCGCACGCTCGGACCGACCGAAGGTCTGACGGGCATTCTCATGTGCGGTCTTTCCACCGGTCTCTTCTTCGCGATCTCCCACCGGGTGCTGGAGTCCCGGATGCAACGTCGCCGGGCCGAATGACGCCGGAAGCCCTCGGCGACACCCCTTGCCGCTTCTAGCCGACGGCCTGTCTCACCGTCGAACCATCGACCCAATGGCTTCCGATCAGCATCGCCCGCGGGTGCTCCGGCACGCCGCGTTCGTGGTGGTGGACCATTGAAATGAGCATGTCCACCGCGGCGGCACCGACGAGGTCATTGCGCTGGTCCATGCCCGCCCAGTCGCCGCGGTCGGCACGCCATTCATACTGGATCAGTCCCACGTCGTCCGGCACGCGCAGACCCATCTCCTCAATCCAGCGCTTCACCTCGTGGTAGAGCGTGAAGATCACGTCCGGGCGGTTCGTTTCGAACCATCGCGAGAAGACCGAGCGATCGCGCCTCGCCGCCGCGACGTCGTAAAAGGGCGAGGGCCGTTGCTTCACCGGCACGAACCGGCTTTGGCCGGTTAGAAAGCCCGCGGTGAAGCGGCCTTCGACCAGCTCATCGATCACTCCGTCCAAGACAAGCGCGGGACGCCGGTAGCCAAGGGCCACCGCTTTCTCAAAGGCCATAAGCGCCAGCGAATGGTGGTCACTGCCGGCGTAGGAAAGTGCCGGCTCACGCGTCCGTACGCCGGTCACCAAGGCCGGGAACTCCTCCCACAACGGAGCGAAGCGGACCGGCAGGCGGTTGCTGTGCATCAAGCCGACAATCACGGCACCGCGAATGTTGCGGGCGCGAAAGATCGACTGCCAGCGGCTGGCCGGGAGGTCCGGCTCGTGCAACCAGAACTCGTCGAGCGCGTAGCCAAGCTGTCGGGCCCGTCGGCGACATCCGGCGACGTACATCGGGATCGTGGGATGATCGGCAAGGGCGGTGCGGCTCTCATGGGCATTGATGAGCGCGAGCGTCGCCTGGAAGCCTGCGGAACGATTCCGCCGGAGTTCCGCCATCAACTGCCCGACCGTCGGGTTCAAGCGGTAGCCGAGTTGCCGCGCCGCCTCCCCAACCCGCTCACAGGTCTCCGGCGCGACCCTCGGACTGCCGCGCAAGGCGAGGCTCACGGTATTCTTCGAAACCCCGGCAAGCTTCGCCACGTCCGCCATCGTCGGTTGCACCATCGGAACGATCTTTGACGACCCGCCCATCCGGTCCAGCCCCGAATATGACTGTCATACGCGCGATTTCTTGGCGCTTTCCCGCCCTCCATGCATGAGAACGAGGCTCATGCCTTTCACCATCGGTCTGGACTACGGAACCAACTCGGCCCGCGCCTTGGTCGTCGATTGCAAGGACGGCCGCGAGATCGGCACCGCGGTGGTTGACTACCCATCGGGAGACCAGGGAATCCTGCTCGATTCCGCGGATCACCATCTGGCGCGGCAAAACCCTGCCGATTACCTGTTCGCCTTGGAAACGGCCACCCTGCGCGCCTTGGAAGCCGCGCGTGCCGCTGACCCGTCGTTCTCCAACGACCGGGTCGTCGGCATCGGCATGGATGGCACCGGCTCGAGCCCCCTGCCGGTGGACGAGAACCTTGTCCCCCTTTCCCAGCGCGCCGGGTATTCCAAGAACCTCAACGCCCAATGCTGGCTGTGGAAGGACCACACCAGCATCCCGGAAGCCGCAGCCATCACCGAGACCGCGAAACAACTACGTCCGCAGTACTTGGCGAAGATCGGCGGAACCTATTCCTCGGAGTGGTTCTGGGCGAAGATCTGGCACTGTCTCAAGGTCGATCCCGCCGTCTTCGACGCCGCCTATTCATGGGTCGAGCTTTCCGACTTCATCCCCGCCGTGCTCGCCGGCGTCTCCGATCCGAAGCAAATCCGCCGTGGGGTTTGCATGGCCGGCCACAAGGCGCTCTATGCCGACGACTGGGGCGGTCTGCCGGACAAGGAATTCCTAAGCGCCCTCGACCCCAAGCTCGCCGACCTGCGCGAACGGCTTTACGAAAAGGCCTACGACGCCTCCCACGTCGCGGGCCACCTTTGCCCGGAGTGGGCGGAGAAGCTCGGTCTGCCCGCTGGAATCCCGATCGCGATCGGCGAGATGGATGTCCACTACGGCGCCATCGGCTGTGGCGTGGATGAAGGCACGCTGGTGAAAGTCATCGGCACCTCCACTTGCGATTGCGCGGTGGTGTCGGCGGACAAAACCGTCGCCGACATCCCCGGAATTTGCGGCATCGTGAAGGGCGCCATTTTGCCCGGCTACTTCGGCATCGAGGCCGGCCAGTCCGCCGTCGGGGATATCTTCAAGTGGTTCGTCGAAGGGGTGCTGGGCGATGTGTCGCAACACGGTGCGCTGACCGAAGACGCCGCGAAGTTGCGACCGGGTCAGTCCGGCCTGCTCGCGCTCGACTGGAACAATGGGAACCGCACCATTCTCGTGGACCAGCGGCTCACCGGCTTGCTGTTAGGCCAGACCCTCTACACCACCAAGGCGGAGATCTACCGCGCGCTGATCGAGGCCACCGCCTTCGGAGCCCGGGCCATCATCGAGCGCATTCGCGACTACGGCGTACCGGTCGAGCGCATCGTTTGCTCCGGCGGCATCGCGGAGAAGAATCAGCTGTTGATGCAGATTTACGCCGACGTCACCGGCTGCGAAATGCGGCTCTCCCGCTCCTCGCAATCCTGCGCGCTCGGCTCCGCCGTCTCCGCGGCCGTGGCCGCAGGCGTCCATCCGGATTTCAAATCCGCCCAAGCGGCCATGACCGCGCTGAAGGACACCACCTACACGCCGATCCCGATCCATCAGGCGGTCTACGAAAACCTCTACGCGCTCTACCTGGAACTGCACGATGCCTTCGGAGGGGTCACCGGATCGGCCAATCTCGGCCACGTGATGAAGGAACTGCTGAAGCTCAAGTAAAGGAACCCAACGCTGATGAATTTCGATGCCATCAAGGAGGAATGCCTCGCCGCGAATCTTGCCCTGCCGAGAACCGGCCTGGTCGATCTCACCTTTGGCAATGTCTCCGTCGCCGATCCCGAGCGCCGCGTCTTCGCGATCAAGCCGAGCGGCGTGGACTACGAAAAGCTCACCGCGGGTGACATCGTGGTCCTCGACTACGAAGGGAATGTTCTCGAAGGGACACTGCGGCCCTCGTCCGACACGCCAACCCACCGCCACCTGTTTCTCCATTTTTCCGGCATCCGCTCGGTGGTCCACACCCACTCGCGCTGCGCCGTGGCCTTCGCCCAGGCCGCGGTGGGGATTCCTTGCCTTGGCACCACCCACTGCGACTACTTCCACGGCCCCGTCCCTGTCACCCGCGCGATGACGGCGGACGAAGTCGGCGGCGCTTACGAGTGGGAGACCGGCAAGGTGATCGTCGAAGCCTTCGCCGGCATCGATCCACTCAATGTGCCCGCTGTGCTAGTCAGGAACCACGGTCCCTTCGCCTGGGGGCCATCCGGCGCGAAAGCCGTCGAAACGGCGCAAGCACTCGAGATTGTCGCGGACATGGCCCTCAAAACCCTGGCTGTGAACCCTTCCGCATCGCCCGCCCCCGCTCACCTTCTCGACAAGCATTTCTTTCGCAAACACGGAGCAAATGCTTATTACGGCCAGCCCCGGTAGCACCGTCCCAACCAAACCCACCGATGAAATCCCAAGCATTCAGCCTCCTTTCCGCCGCCCTCGTCCTCGCGCTCGCCGGTTGCGGGGGAAAAGAAGACGCCAGCAAGAAGCTCAAGCTCGCATTCGTCTCCAACAATGCCGCGACCTTCTGGACCATCGCCCGAGCTGGCTGTGAGGATGCCTCGAAAACCCTCGGCAACGTGGAGATCGATTTCAGAATCCCGTCCACCGGTGGCGCCGCCGAGCAGCAGCAGATTCTCGATGACCTCGTCGCCAAGGGCGTGGACGGCATCGCGGTGAGCCCGATCGACCCGGCGAACCAGACCGCGTTCCTCGATCGCATCGCCAGCCAGACGTTGCTGATTTGCCACGACAGCGATGCGCCGCAAAGCAAGCGGGTCGCCTACATCGGCACCGACAACTTCGCCGCTGGCGTGGAAGCCGGCAAGCTGCTCAAGGAGGCCCTGCCCAATGGCGGCAAGATCATGGCATTCGTCGGCAACACCGATGCGGAGAACGCCAGCCAGCGCCTCGGCGGGATAAAGAAGCAGCTGGAGGGCTCCAACATCGAGATCATCGACGTCCGCACCGACGACACCGACACCGTTCGCGCCCAGAAGAATGTCGAGGATACCCTGGTAAAGCATCCGGACATCGCCGGCATGGTCGGCCTCTACAATTATAACGGCCCTGCGATCCTCAATGCCGTGCGCGCGGCTGGCAAGGCCGGCAAGGTGAAGATCGTTTGCTTTGACGAGAATGACGAGACGCTGGAGGGAGTCGCCTCCGGCGACATCCACGGCACCGTCGTCCAACAGCCCTACGAGTTCGGCAAGCAGGCGATCATCAAGATGGCCAAGCACCTCGGCGGCGACAAGGAGGCTCTCGCCGAGGGCAAGCAGATCGTGCCGACCCGCAGCCTCAAGAAGGACGACGTGGCGACCTTCAAGGCCGAACTCCAGAAGATCCTCGGCAAGTAATTCCCGATCCCGCTCGCCCGCGATGGACCCGACGCCCCTGCTCGAGATGCGCGGCATCTCCAAGCGCTTTCCCGGCGTGGTGGCGCTCGACCAAGTCAGCCTTTCGGTGAAAAAAGGTGAAGTACTCGCGCTCTGCGGAGAGAACGGCGCGGGCAAGTCCACGCTGATGAAGATCCTCGGTGGCGTCCATCAGCCCGACGGCGGCGACCTCTTCGTGGATGGCCAGCCGGTGAAGATCTCCGGCGTCACCGACTCGATGGCGCTCGGCATCGCTTTCATCCACCAGGAACTCAACGTTCTAGATAACCTCGACATCGCCGCCAACATCTTCCTCGGCCGCGAGCCGCTGAACGCGCTCAAGCTCATCGACCGCAAGAAGATCCACGCCGACACCGAGCCGCTGCTCAAGCGGCTCGGCCTCGATCTCCCGAGCTCGACGCCGCTGCGCGCCCTTTCCATCGCCCAACAGCAGATGGTGGAGATCGCCAAGGCGCTCTCGTTGAACGCCCGCGTCATCATCATGGACGAGCCGACGTCCAGCCTGACGCTGACCGAAACGGCGCGTTTGTTGGAGGTCATAGCCGAACTCCGCGCACACGGGGTCAGCATCATCTACATCTCCCACCGTCTCGGCGAGGTCGGCGAGTGCGCCGACCGCGTCGAGGTGTTGCGCGACGGAAAGAACGCGGGAGGCTTGAGCCGGACGGAGATTCATCATGACGCCATCGTGGCGAAGATGGTGGGTCGCGAGATCCAGCACGTGCGCGTTCCTTCGCAAGCCCAACAAACGCACGGCTACCTGAAGGTCCGCAATGTCCGCTCCAGCCGCTTTCCCAGCCACAGCATTTCGTTCGATGCGGCCCGTGGGGAGATCCTCGGCTTCGCCGGCTTGGTCGGCGCCGGACGCTCGGAAATCATGAAGGCGATGGTGGGGCTTGATCCCCGTGGCTCCGCGGATGTCGCACTTGGCACGGAGACGTTGACCATTCGCCACGCCCGCGATGCGATCTCCCACGGCATTTTTTTGGTGCCCGAAGACCGGCGGCAAGAAGGCCTGGTCACCGACATGACCGTCCGGCAAAACATCACGCTTCCTGACCTCCCCTCGTATTCGAACTCAGGCCTCATCAGCAGGGCTCGCGAGACCACCGCCACCGTGAAGCAAATCGGTTCGCTCAAAATCAAGACGCCCGGTCCCGAGGCACTGATCCGCAATCTCAGCGGCGGCAACCAGCAGAAGGTCGCCATCGGCAAGTGGCTCGCGATGAACCCGAGGGTGCTGATCCTCGACGAACCGACCCGCGGCATCGACGTCGGCGCCAAGGCTGAGATTTACAAGTTGATGCGAACGCTCGCCGAGAATGGGGCGGTCATCCTCGTCATCAGCAGCGACATGGAGGAAGTCCTCCACGTCAGCGACCGCATCGCGGTGATGCACGAGGGACGTATCACCGGCGTGCTCGATGCCACCGACTGCAACGAGCAGAACGTCATGCAGCTCGCCGTCGGCCGCAGCGTGCCCTGCGCCAAGCCCGCATCCATCGCATGAAAAAAGAACTCGGCATCTTCATCCTTTTGGTCGTCCTGTGCGCGGTCACCGCGACGATCAACCCGCGGTTCCTTTCGCAGGCGAACCTCACGAATATGGCCAACGTGATCGGCCTGTTCGGAGTCTTCAGCCTCGGCCTCGGCCTCGTGATCATCACCGGCGGCATCGATCTCTCCGTGGGCTCCATGTGCGCGCTGACGGGAATCGTCCTGTCGATCGCGCTCACCGAGTTAAGATGGGCATGGCCCTTGGCCGTGCTGGTCGTGGCATTGATCCCGATGGTCCTCGGCTGGGCGCACGGCGCGCTCGTCACGCGGATGAAAATGCAGCCGTTCATCGTCACGCTCTGTGGCCTGCTGCTCTACCGCGGCATCGCGCGCTTCATCGCGGATGACAGCACCAAGGGTTTCGGCGATCCCACCAGCTTCGCGACCTTGCGGCAACTCGCCAGCGGCAAGTTCCTTGGCTTGCCGATGCCCTTCGTGGCGCTGATCGTGATCGGCTTCATCCTATGGGTGGTGTTGCACCGCTCGGTCTATGGCCGCTACTTGCTAGCGGTGGGACGAAATGAAGAAGCCGCCCGCTTCTCGGGCATCAATACGCGACTCGTCATCACCGCCGCCTACGTCATCGCCGGACTGCTGACCGGCATCTCCGGCATCATGATCGCGTTCTACACGAACTCCGTCTCGCCCTCGAACCACGGCAACTTTTACGAGCTCTATGGCATCGCCGCGGCGGTGCTCGGCGGCTGCAGCCTGCGCGGCGGCGAAGGGTCGATCATCGGGATCGCGATCGGCACCGCGCTGCTGCAAGTGCTTCAGAATCTTGTCAACCTGCTTGGCATCCCCAGCTCGCTCAACTTCGCGGTGATGGGTGCGGTGGTGCTGCTCGGGGTGCTGGCGGACCAGATCCTCCAACGACGCGCAACAACGGCATGATCTCGTGGCTCAGGTGGTTTGACCGATCAGCAACGTCGGCCGATAGGCCACGGACGGCAGCTTCGCGTCCGAACCGCCCTTGAACAGTTCAAAGGCCATCTCGCCCGCCTTCCTTCCCATCTCGTAGGCGGGGATCTGCATCGTGGTGAGCCGTTGCCAGGCACATAGCGAGGCATAGTCGCCATTGAAACTGGCGATGGCCAGCGAGTCGGGAACCCTTACGCCCCGATCATAGGCAGCGCGCCCGACGAGGTTGGCCAAATCGTCGTCATAGGCGACCACGGCATCGTGCCCCGCAATCACGTCCCAGTCCGCCGGAGCCATCTCGACGTCGAATCCGACCACGCCCTTGGTCGTGACCGTGTGGCAACTGACCGGCAGCTTGGCCTTCCGCATGGCCTTGCGATAGCCGTTCTCGCGATCGATGGCACTGTGGTGCATCAGCTTCACCGGAGGCCCGCCCTCGATGTGGCGGTGAAGGAAACCGATGCGTTGGTAGCCCTTTTCGATCAAGTGCCGGGTCAATTCTCCAGCGGCCCATTCGTCGTCAACATAGACCGAGTTTGTCTCGTGCCGGTCGTTGAGGAAGATAACGGGCAGCCGCGAAGCTTGGACGCGCTCGTAAATCTGCCGGGCGAGTTCGCTGTAGCTCTCGATGACCAGGACATCGAGGTTGCGCTCGCTGAAGACTCCCGGCATGGCCTTTGAAATATCGGCAATGTCCACGGGGAGCCGGATCAAGGTGATGCGCGATCCCTCCCCTTCCGCCACGTCATGCACGCCGGCGAGATAACCGGCAGGCGAGTTGATGAAGAGGCCAGTCTTGGCGGCGAAATAGCCGATCGTATCGAAGCTGTTGGAGCGGATCGAGCGCGCGCCGGCGTGCGGCTGGTAATTCAACTCGCTGGCCACCCGTTTGACCCGGTCGATGGTCTCCTGTTGGAGTTTGATGTTGGACTTGGGGTGCGGCCGCAGTGCCTGGGATACCGCGGCCGTGCTCAGGCCAGCGGCCCGGGCAATGTCCTTGATTGTCGCTCTACGGGAAGGAGTCATGGGCCGGGAACCAACAGGACGGGCGGTCGCCCGTTGATGCTTTTCGGGAGGATCCATTGCAAGCAGCAAAACCCCCGCGCCTGTTGGAGGCCGGATGCCAGCCACAGGAATTGCAACTTCCCGTTCACGGTTCGGCAAAGCCGATCCCGACGATCCTGATGTCACCGGACTCCAAGGAATCCGGAAACGAGACCTGCCCGCGGCGCTTCCCTTGGCGCGGAACGAAGTCGATCAGGACGCAGGCCCGGCGTTCCCTGCCCCCGGAGGATTGGACAATTTCCACCTCCACCTCGCTCGCCGCGATGTCGCCGTGATTGGTCACTTCCACCGCGACGGTCACGATGCGATCCTTGAACTCCGGCTCGCCAAGAGTCGCGGCCAAGGCCGGCGGTCGCCCCTGCCAACCTGCCGCCTCCACGGCGAGCACCACGATCATCGTCAAGACGAGCAGGGCCGACAGCCCGAAGACCGTCCATTCCAGTGCGTTCTTGCCGCGCTTCCGCGCCGTCGATGTCTCGCGTTCCGGCATGGCTTCAGGAGGGGCTGCGGGTTTGCAAGAGCAGGCGTCCGGCCGATGCTCCAAGGGCCGCCGGCACGCCCGCCACCACGCACATCGCGATAGCCAGCCCTAGCGGCTGGCCATCGAAGCGACCGAAGAAGAACAGACACCCCGCGGATCCCACCAGGGCGACGGCATAGGTTGTGACGGCACCACGGAACTGTTCGACGCGCGTTTCCTTTCGCACATGACGGTCGGCCCCGTGCATCCTCGAATAGGCCAGCGTCCAAGCGGCTCCGAGCATGGAGATGCCCCCCAGCGCGAGGATGCGTCCCGGCGGGCTGTCCCTCGCGATCGTCGTCACTTCGTCGGTCGCGGCGATGTTGGCGGCAAACAGCACCGCGCCGCATAAGGCGATGGCCACCTGCGGTAGATACTGGCCTTCGTCCTTGCCGGCCGGCCCGCTCATTCCTTCATCGCTTTCGTTCTCGACGCCGAGTTGCGAGGTGCCCACCGACACGCCGATGGCCACCGTCATCGCCTCCATCACCACCTTTCCGGTGACCTCGAAGGTCCCGCTTCGCAGATCGAGCTGGCCGGTCAGCCACAGCATCGCCGCGGCGATGACCAACCCGAGACCCATTTCCTCCACCGAGTCGATGACGACTTCCCGGAACGAGGCGTCGCGGCGGAGCCCGGCGAATCGGTTGTAAAGCAGCAGCAGCGCGAAGGTCGTAATGACGTAAAGCAGCATGCGCCACGGATCGAGCAAGAAGCCCGCCCACCACACCTCCATCGTGTAGAGAAGCGGCAGGGAGAAAATGAGGCCGCCGGTGATGCCGCGGCCATATTCAAGCGACGACTCGGCAATGGTCCGCTGGTGGCTGAACTCCATGAGACGCGGAGGGATACCCCCATCATCTAGCACGATCCGGCCCGCCCAACAACTTGCAGATCCGGAATGTGATCTGCTGGATGAACTCGAACAACCCGTTTCCAGCCATGCCAAGAGGAGACAAATCCAGCTACACCGACAAACAAAAGCGCCAAGCCGAGCACATCGAGGAGGGTTACGAAAAACGCGGCGTCTCCACGAAGGAGGCCGAAAGCCGTGCCTGGGCGACCGTCAACAAGATGGATCATGGCGGCAAAAAGTCCGGCTCCGGCCGCGGCAAGAAAACCAACAAGGAACCGGCTCGCAAGGGCGGCCGGAAGGGAGGAAAGGCCGCTCACGCCAAACACGGATGAAACCCGAATCCGAAGCCCGTGGCCATCGCCGCATCGCTCGCGAGGAGTGCGAGGTAGGCGACTGGGTGGAGGCCGCCCTCATTCCGGAATGGTCGGCAGAATCTCCATCGCACGTCTTTCGTCGCGCGCGCATCTCCATTTCGCCTGAGAATGGAAGCATGGGCGGCATGTTGCCGGACCAACTTGAGGAATGGACCTTTGTCGCCGGGCGCCGCGGCACCCAGTTCGTCTGGGTGCGCGAGAACTAAGCGCGTCGCTCCGATGGCAAAATGCCGGGCCGCGCACAGGCGCGGACCGGCGGAATATGCTGTCGCGTGAACGGATAGGGCGGTCAACTCGCCCTCAACCGGTCGAGCGCGGCAATGTGTTCGGAGAGCGGAGGAAGTAGTTCCTGGCGGATCACGGTTTTGATCTCCTCCATGACGTCGGGATTGCGGAGCGCTTCCTCGTATTCGTCCACCCCGTGTTCCTCTCCTTGCTGAAGCGCGGCGAGCGCGGGCGATTCGCCGAGCATTTTGGCGGTTCCTTCCACGGCTTTGGCGAAGGCGCCCCACGCGCCCGACTCGGTGGCGGCTTCCGCCCCCATGTCGGCGAGATGCTCGCGCAGGCGCGACGCGCTGTTCTGGTGGTCGTTCTGGATGCTCCGCAGCGCGGAGCGTTCAATCTCGCTGTCGAACTTCTCCAGCGCCTGATTGTAAGTTTCGATGGCCGAGAGTTCGCCTCTCAGCAGGCTGTTGCAGACATCGATGCATTCGTGGGTCGCATTCATGATTTCGATTGAGTGTTGTTCGGCGTCAGTGCCGGAGCCTCGCCTCCAGCAGACTCGATACCGGGAGGAATCCGGCACGGCTGCAATGGGACAGCGCGTGCCGCCGGTGCAAGCTGCCCTGCGTCGCTGGCATTCTGCATCTGCATCCCACGGTGGTCCGGGATCTGCGAAACTCCCGGATAACTCTTCCATGAAAATCCCGCTCGCGATGCTTGCCCTCTTGGTGCCCGCCGAAGCGCAAGAGGAGAAAGACCCGGTCACCATCACCGGCAGTGTCTTCCGTCCCCCGCTGGTTCCCGCCAGCGAGGAACGGATCGCCGCGCTGAAGGTGGCGGAGGGTTTCACCGTGACGGTCTTCGCCAAGGACTTGGGAAGCCCCCGGATGATGGCCGTGTCTCCCGAGGGACGCGTGTATGTCACGCGACGCGGCGAGAACGGCGACGTGCTCATGCTTCAGGACAAGGACGGCGACGGGCTCGCCGAGGAGCCGAAGCCAGTGCTATCACTGCCGCATGTTCACGGCATCGCGATACGGGAAGGAACCGTGTATTTGGCGGCCATCCGCGAAGTGTATTCCGCCCAGCTCCGCGAGGACGGCAGCTTCGGGCCATTGCAGAAGCTCTACGGCGACCTGCCCGACGCCGGCCAACATCCCAACCGGACCTTGGGTTTCGGGCCCAGCGGAACGCTTTACCTCTCGATCGGCAGCACGTGCAACGCCGCGCCCGAACCAAACCCGGAGAGCGCCACCCTTGTGGAACTCAAGACCGATGGCAAGGGACGGCGGATTCATGCTACGGGACTGAGGAACACGATCGGTTTCGCGTGGCATCCGGAAACGCTGCGAATGTATGGCGTGGATCACGGGATTGATTGGCTCGGCGACGACGCGCAGGGCGAAGAACTGAACGAGATCAAGGCAGGCAAGAACTACGGCTGGCCCTTCGTCTTCGAAGACGGCAAGCCCAATCCCGCGCGAGATCCCCGGGAGCACACCGGTAAAAGCTGGGCCGCCTACGCCAAAGATTGCGAACCGAGCGTGTTGACGTTGGACGCGCACAGCGCGCCGATGGCGATGCTCTTTCCCTCCACGCAACAGTTCCCCGAGAGCTTCCACGGCGACGCCTTGGTGACGCTGCACGGCTCCTGGAACCGCAGCAAGCCAAGCGGCTACAAGGTCATGCGACTGCGCTTCAAGAACGGCGAACCCGAAGCCTTTGAGGACTTCATTGCCGGCTTCTATCTGGAAGGCGACAAGAGCCATTTCGCCCGGCCGTGCGGACTCGCGGAGTGGACGGACGGCACGGTGCTGATGAGCGACGACAGCGGCGGCATCATCTACCGCATCTGGCATTCAAAGAAGGCGCTGGAGGTGAAGTAGCATTCACACGGGAACACGCTCCTCTTCGGCGTGATCGACGTTATCGACGATTCCCTCGGCTCCGTGCTGGCGCGAGCAATGCCCGCAGCAATAGATCGCACCATCCACCTCAACCCCGTGGCCGATGATGCGACAGTCGCAATGGGGACATGTCGGCGCGAGCATCTGGATGGCGCATTCGAAGCAGTCGAAGGTGAAAGTTTCGCCGTCGATCGTAATTTCGATGCACTTGTCGTATTGGTTTCCGCAGCATTCGCAAATCTTCATGGCATGTGTCGTCGTCGCACGGGACGTGCCGGTCGGTCTGACGTCCCGATGACGATCTCGCGGTGACCTTGCCTTTTCGATCTGCACGATGGGACGGCGCTTTGCACGATGCGAGACGCTGGCGTGCCTCATGCGAGGGATACCGCATCGATGGCAGGGCTTGTTTTCACACACGACGGGATGCCCGGTTACCGGCGGATGCGGTCGGGGCGGGGATTTTGCTACCGGCTGCCCGGCGGTGCCTTGCTGCGCGACAAGCGGGAGCGAGCCCGCATTGCGGGGCTGGCCGTGCCGCCCGCCTACGAGGGCGTGTGGATCTGCATGCTGGAGAACGGACACCTGCAGGCGACCGGCCTCGATCAACGCGGACGCAAGCAGTACCGCTACCACCCCGAGTGGCACCGCCTGGCGGGCGACCGGAAGTTCCTGCTGCTCGCGGACTTCGCCAGAGCGCTGCCGGCGATCCGCCGCAAGGTGCGGGCAGCGTTGAACGGCGAGGGGCTCGAACGCGACCGCATCATCGCAGGCGTCGTGACTCTGCTGGATCAGACTGGCTTCCGCATCGGCAATCATCGCTACGCCAAGGAGAACCACAGCTTCGGACTGGCCTCGCTCCTGACCCGTCACGCGCGCGAGACCGACGATGGCTGGTTGCTGCGCTTCAAGGGCAAGGCAGGCAAGGAGCATCGCGCCCGGATCGACGACGCCCAAGTCAGCGCGCTGGTGGAAGAGCTTCAGGAACTGCCCGGACAGTACCTTTTCTGCCATCGGGACGGCCGCCGGTGGCGTCCGATTGAGTCCGGCGACGTGAATGCCTGGCTGAAGGAAATCAGCGGCGGCGATTTCACCGCGAAACAGTTCCGGACCTGGCGAGCCACCGTCATGTGCGCCCGTGAGCTCGGCCGGGAGCCCCCGCCCGAGGGGAAAACCGCCCTCAAGAAGGCGGAAACCCTCGCAATCCGCACCACGGCCGAGCGCCTCCATCACACGCCGGCCACCTGCCGGAGCTACTACATCCATCCGGCCATTTTCCGGGCCTACCGGAGCGGCGACCTCCACCGGCGGATGACCAGCCCCGCGCCGCGATTGAGAAAGTCCGACGGGAGTGCCTGGCTGCGCGCCGATGAGCGCCGGGTACTCGCCGTAATCCAGGCCCATCCCCTCCGGCACAGACGACCGGTCGCCAGCACCGTGGAGAAACTGGAATGCGTTCTGCGAAAGAGCTTGGAGAAACGCCAACCCCGACACCGATGACTCCCGCCGACCCAGCCAAGCCGGTCCCGCCGGAAACCCGCAATCCGATGGCTCCTCCCTACGTGGACGAGGACGCCAACGAGGCCATGGTGGAGCAGGGCCTCGAAGTCGCCGAGAACGAACTCCGCGATATCGTCGCCGATTCCTATGAGGACGGCGCGCGTGCAGCCACCGAGCCCCAGCAAATGATGGACGATATCGACTATGGGGAAGCGGAGGACGACGACACCCCCCCGGAAGTCGAGGCGATGCATGGCGAACTCGTCCCCGAAGAGGAGGAATAATGGTATTCGAACAGTACACGGTCGTCACCTCGGACGACCTCGGGAAGTTTGAGGATCGGATCAACCAGCTCCTTTCGGAGGGCTGGGTCTTGCAGGGCGGCGTGGCCATGTACCCGTTGAAGCAGTGCTCGGAGGCCTGTCTCCACATGCAGTGGAGCCAGGCAATGGTGCTGCCCTGTCGTCACGTCCCGAGGGTGGGACTCCAGGAAGAGGCGCTGCCATTGCCGCGAGCCATGGGGCAGCGGCGAAAGTGCGAGCCGCCCGAGCCGGAACTCTAGCGCCAAAGTCCCGCTTGGACACCGCCGGTGGCAGGTCTATAAAGCGAACGGAATCCGCATGCAGCCCTCCCGCAAAGCCAGCATTGCAATCTATTCCTGCGGGCCCGCGGGAAAGATCGGATCTTACAACGACGCCGCACTCCGCCTGTGGGGTGGCGTTCCCGGGGACACGCCATGGTGCGGACCGGTTCGTTTCTTTCAAGAGGACGGGACGCCAGTCGCCATCGACGAGTCGCCCCCCTGCCGTGCCTGGCGGAACCAAATCACCGTGGCTGCCGAACCCTGGGTGATTGAGACGCCCGGGGGAGCGCGAATCCCGATGACCGTTCAAGCGGAACTGCTGCGCGACTCCGGTGGCAGGGCGTCGGGCGTTGCCGTGTTGATGACGGACGCCCATTCTTTTACGGACTCATCCCCGGCCAGCCAACTGCCCTTTGAGAATCCTTCTCCGGTGATCCGCGTGGTGGGAGCCAATCATATCTCCTTCGCCAATCCGGCGGCCGAGAAGCTTCTCCAGGAATGGAACATCACTAGCGGCGCCCCCGCCCCGGCGCTGATCCGGGAAATGGTCTCGGAGGCCTCCGGCCACGGAGCGCCGCACGACGTCGAAAAGGTCGTCGGCGACCGCACCTATTTCATCAAGGTGGTGCCGGTCCCCGATGGCAAGCATGCCAACCTCTACTTCACCGACATCACCGGGCTGAAGAAATTGGAGCATGACTTGCGCTGCAGCCAGGAACGATTCGACGCACTGGCCCGCCATTCCCCTGTCGCCACTTACATCAAGGATGCCGCCGGCCGCTATACCCAAGCGAATCCGGTTGCCTGCCAGTTTCTCGGCGCGGCCGGTGATGTCGTCGGCCTGACCGACGAGGAGCTGTTGCCCGCGGAAATGGCGGAGCTTCTCCGCGACAACGACCGCGAGGTCATCCGCCGCGGGCAAGCGATCGTCTCGGAGGAAGCGGTGGGGCGATGGCGCTTCCTGACGTCGAAGTTCCCGTTGCCCGACGAGCATGGCGAGCTCACTCACGTCGGTGGCATCTCGGTCGATATCACCGAGCGTGCGGAGATCGAGCGGAAGCTACGAGAGAGCGAGGAAAGGTTCCGGATCCTCACCGAAAACGCGCCGGTCGGCATTTTCCTCTCCGCTGCCGATGGCCAAGTGCTGTTCGTGAACCGCACCTGGTGCACCATGGCAGGCATCGCGGCCGAGGATGCCTTGGGCACCGGCTGGACGTCGGCGCTCCATTCCGACGACCGCCAGCGGGTACTCGACGATTGGGACCGCGCCCGCAACGAGCACTCGGCGTCGTACAACGAATTCCGCTTCCAACACGGGGACGGAACCGTGGTGTGGATCCAATGCTGCGTGCTCCGGCTTACCGGTGCGAACGGCGAACTCACCGGCTACATCGGCAGTTGCATCGACGTCACGGAGAGCAAGAACGCCGACCAGCTCTTGCAGAGGCAAGCGGCACGCCTGCGCCTGCTGTGGGAAGCGGCCGGGGTGATCCTCAGCACCGAGCGCCCCGACGTGATGCTCCAGCGGTTGTTCGAAAAGATCAGCCCGCACCTGGAACTCGATGCGTTTTTCAGCTTCATGGTCGATCCCTCCGGCGACGACCTGACTCTTTTCTCTTGCTCCGGCATTACCGACGAGCAGAAGGCGGAACTGGGCCGGCTCCGCTTCGGCCAGGCCGTCTGTGGAACCGTGGCCCAGCGCCGCAGGCCGATCGTCATGACCTGCATCCAGCAGTCGGACGATGCAATGGCCGCGCTGGTCAAAAGCTACGGGGTGTCGGTTTACGCCTGCAACCCGCTGATGGCCGGAGGAGAACTGTTAGGCACGCTCTCCTTCGCCAGTCGCACGCGCACGCACTTCCATGCCGACGAGATCGAGTTCCTTGAAACGATCACGCATTCGTTCACCGGCGCCTACGTGCGCTGGCGCTTGCTGGAGGACCTGCGGGCCGCGGATCGCAAGAAGGACGAGTTCCTCGCCACCCTCGCCCATGAATTGCGCAACCCGCTCGCTCCCATCCGCACTGGACTGGAAGTGATGAAGATGGCCGGTGGCATGCCCGCGCCGCTCGAACGGGTGAGAGCGACCATGGAGCGCCAGATGGACCAGCTCGTCACCCTCGTGAACGACCTGATCGATGTCTCGCGCATCACCCGCGGCAAGCTGCAGCTTCGGCTCACCCCGTGCCGGTTCTCCGACATCGTCCGGAGCGCCACCGAGGCCGCGCTTCCCGGGATCGTGGAGGCGGGTCATTACCTGGACGTCTCGGTGCCCGACGCCGAAGTCCAGCTTCACGCCGACCCTCACCGTCTGGCCCAGGTCATCTCCAATCTCCTGAACAACGCCACGAAGTACACGCCTCGCGGAGGCACCATTCGACTCGCGGCGGAGGTCCAGGGAAACACCCTGTCGGTGCGGGTCGAGGACACCGGCAAGGGCATTCCCGCCGGCATGCTCGACCGCATCTTTGAAATGTTTGCCCAGATCGACGCGCTGGCGTCCGACGACGGAGGGCTGGGAATCGGCCTCACACTGGTGAAGTCTTTGGTCCAGATGCACGGGGGGAACGTCCGCGCCGCGAGCGCCGGCCCGGGGAAGGGCAGCACTTTTCACCTTCAGTTGCCGGTTCTCTCCGCGGACACTGCACCGACACCGGCGCTCGAAGTGGAGTGCGAAGATCGCGGCATCACCGCCAAGCGGGTGCTGATTGTGGACGACAACGCCGACGCCGCGGAAACCCTCGCCATGGCCGTCACCTTAATGGGGCACGAGGTGGCAACCGCCGAAAACGGTCAAGTGGCGCTCGACCTTGCCCCCGGCTTCCGCCCTCACGTGATCCTCATGGATTTGGGCATGCCCGTCATGGACGGTTGGGAAGCGGCCAAAAGGATGCGCGCCCAACCGTGGAGCGAATCCATCCACCTCGTCGCCCTCACTGGCTGGGGACAGGACGGCGACCGGGAAAAGACCCGTGCCGCTGGCTTCGACCAGCATCTCGTGAAACCCGCCGATCCGGAGAAGCTGCGCCTGCTTCTGGAGTCCGGCTGCTGATCAGCAGCGCCCCTCTTGGAAGTCACGGATCACCGCCCGCAGATCATCGGGTCGCACCGGCTTGGCCATATGACAATTGATGCCGGCTTCCGCACACGAGCGCTTGTCCTCTTCCTGATCGAGACCGCTGAGCGCGATGATCACGATCCCCTCGCCTTCCGGTTGACGGCGGATCCGTCGGGACGCCTCGAGCCCGTCCATTTCGGGCATGCCGATGTCCATCACGATCAGCTGCGGCTGAAAGCTCGACGCGAGACCGACGGCCGTCAGACCGTCGTAGGCGACCTGCACCACGTGACCTTCCATTTCAAAGAACATCGCGAGGATGTCGGCTGCGTTCTTGCCGTCATCCACCACGAGGACCCGCAGGCTTCCCTGGGGCAAGGTGACTCGCGTCCGCTCCGCTTGCACAATCGTCATGGCATTCCCTTTCGTTTAGAGACAGCATGAGTGAAACCCCTTCGCGCAAGGGGTTTCAAGCATTCACTGCAACGTGTGCAAATTGCTCGGAGCACCGGCGCCGCGACGGGCGATTTGCGCTCTCAATCCGAAGCCCGAATCATCAGAATCTTGGCAGTGGGTATCCAGTTCTCGGAGGTGCCATCCTTCAGCACGCACCAATCGCCGGACAGCCGGATCAACTGGCCATGCGCGGTGCCGTCCGCTTCGAATCCCGAGGATTCGTTCTCGGTGGCGGGAAGCCCGGCGCGCGATGCCTGGGGATCGACGGAGACGATGCATTTCCGGCCAAGTGGAAGATCCACTTGGACCGACGCCGGATTCGGAGGGGTCGGGGTTTGGCCCTGCAGGCCCATGAGGGCGAAGCCGCCGAGGGTGACGGCGGAAGCGATGATAAGGGTGGTCGATTTCATGGAGTTCCGTGGAGTTCGTCCACTCTCCAACAGGATCCACGCCATCGTCCGGCTCACTCGCCGTTAGGTTCGAGCACCATATTGATCACGTGTACCACGCCGTTGGTGGCCTCCAGGTCACCGACCAGCACTTCGCTGCGGCCAACCCACACCACGCCTTCGGCGTTCTTGAGCACGATGCGGCTGCCTTGCAAGGTGGTGACGTCCGCGGTGGAGATCTCCGCGGTCGGCATCCTCCCGCGGATGACGTGGAACTCGATCACATCGGCAAGCGTTCCCCGGTTCTCCGGCTTCGACCACTCGGTCATCGTGCCTTCCGGCAATGCGCGGAACGCATCGTTGGTCGGAGCGAGGACCGTCCACGGACCGTTCCTCCGCAACGTCATCTCCACGCCCGAGGCCTTGATTGCCTCCGCGAAGAGCGACAGATCCGGCCTTCCGGCGATGACCTCCAGGACGTCCTTCGGCAGTTCCTTCGGAACCACGGGGCGCACCGGCTCGTTTTGCGCCGAGCCTGCACCGAAAATCAACGCGGCGGCGAACGATGAGATGAATTTTGCAATCGTTGTCATGGGACACCTCCTTGCCATGACTCAAGCAGATTGCGGGCAGATCCATCCGCGTGAGCAGTGATCGCTTGCGTTGCCTTCCCGCGAGCCGATGGTGACTCTTCACGGCACGTGCATTGCGAGAAGCAAGCTCATGGAAACGGAAGTGATGGTTCGGGCTCTGATCGCAATCGGCCTGTCCGGCATTCTCGGCTGGGAACGTGAAAGCGCGGGAAAATCCGCGGGAGTGCGCACCCACATGCTGGTCGGCTTGGGTGCCGCCCTTTTCGTGATTCTCGGCGAGCTCTTCGTGGCACGTTTCACGGCCTCCCCGGAATCGATGCGATACGATCCGATCCGCGTCGTTGAGGCGGTTGTCACCGGCGTCAGCTTCCTGGGCGCAGGAACCATCTTCGTTTCGAAGGGCGACGAGCGGGTCCAGGGGCTGACCACGGCAGCGTCCATTCTGGTCACCGCGGCCGTGGGCATGATGGTGGGCCTGCGCTTTTACTTGCTGGCGTGCGGCATCACGCTCCTCGTCTTCACCGTGCTTCATGGCCTGGCGATTCTGAAAGAAAAGCTTCAAGGGCGAACGAAAGCCGACCGCGAGTGATCCGGGTCGTTGGGCAATCTGCACCGAATCTCCCGTCGCTTTGCAACCCGTCTCGCCACATGGCCCCGCAAATCGGCCGGAACCCACGGAAAGGCCGCCTTTTCCGAGATGGCATGCGTTCGGCTTCCAGAATGGTGTCCGGGTCGTGATTGGGCGCAAGGACACTGGCAACGGAAGGCCGCCCGCCCCACTCATGCATCCGGACTTGTTTCACCCAAAAGCAAGTGGCGCACTCACTCCGTGAGAGCCGCCAGCAATTCATCGAGATCCACGGTGGTGATGGCCGAGGCCTTGTCGCTCATCGCATAAGGCAACACAAGGCGGCGACCGTGAACGAGCGCCCCGCAGCTGTAGACCACGTTGGGCACGTAACCTTCACGTTCGTTCCCCTCCGGCGAAAGGAGCGGTCGCTTCAAGCGGCCCAGCACCTTGGTCGGATCGTTCAAGTCCAACAAGGCAGCGCCAATGCAGTACTTCCGCATGGGCCCCACGCCGTGGGTGATGACCAACCAACCTTTCTCGGTCTCGATCGGCGAACCGCAGTTGCCGATCTTCACGCCCTCCCACATTTCCGCAGGCCGCAGGAGAACCTGAGGGTCGCTCCAGAAATGAGGATCCGCGGAGAACATGATCAGCAGGTTCTCGTCGTCCTGACGCGACAGCATCGCGAACTGGCCATCGATACAGCGAGGAAACAGAGCCATGCCCTTGTTCTGCACCGCCGCGCCATTCAAAGTCAGGATGCGGAAGTGCAGGAAATCCTTCGTCTCGATCAGTTGGGGTAGGATCGCCCGGCCATTGTAGGCGGTATAGGTCGCGTAGTAGATGACGGATCCGTCGTTACAGGTGAATCGCACGAAGCGCGCGTCCTCGATGCCATTGCTTTCATTCGGTGAGACGGGAAAGATGATGCGCTCGCTCACCGCCAGTTTCTCCGGGAAGCGCAGCTCGTAGTTCGAATCCGCGAGCCACTGGATGCATTCGAGCGTGCGGGACAAGTCGCGGGAACCATTGCGGTTGCGGGTCCTCATCAGGCGGACGCTTCTCCTCAAATCATCACGGCTGAAGTCGTCTCCCAATTCCTCCATCACACCCGGCGTCCACTCGTTGTCGAAGCCCATCTCGTGGAGCTTCATGACGAAGCTGTCTTTCCGGTACGTCGGGTTAGGCAGGATCTCCGGCACCGTCACGAAGCGCGACACCGGATCGAGATGGATGCCACCGTCTCCCAGGATCATGCCGCTGCGGAACTCGATCGAAGAGATGTGCCCCTCGCCGGTCGCACGGAGGCTCATGATGAAACGTAGCCCCCCCTCCGGAACGCCTTCCTGATCGGGATGGGGCACGATCGAAGGATTGAAGAGAGCGGCGGACTCCAAGGCATACTCGCCGGAGAACAGGGCGCCGATCAGCAACTGCCGTGAACGCGACAAGGCCCGCTGCGTGAAAACCCTCGGAGAGACTTTCTCGAAGTGCGAATGCAGGACCGAATCGATATCGAAATGACGGTCGTCGAACTCCTCTTTCACGCTCGCCAACTCTTGCGACACCTCTTCCTCGGTAAGGGCGAGAGCGCGGGCGATGATGGTGGTCACGCGTTGTCCGTCCGTCGGGATGAAGGGCCGAATGATCACCCGGTTGCTCTCGGGCAAAAGGGTCGCTTCATGACGCTGGAGCCTCACCTTCTTCATGCGATCTGTTTGACACTTTCCGCCGAAGCCGCCTCGACCGCCAGCATTTCCGCGAGGGACAACGAGTAAGCCAGCGAAGACTCTGCCCCTTGGTTCGCGTTCAATCGAGCCGGCTGCAGTCCATCGCAACAGCCCCCGGTGGCGGCGTCGAAGAGCGGCAAGCCAAGGTCGTTTCCTCCGAGGAACCAGTCGAACGCCCGCCGCGCTTCCTTCAACCACGCGGAACGCGAGGTCACCCGCCACGCTTCCAGACAGGCTGAAACCATCGCCTGCGCCTCCAGTGGCTGCTGGTCGTAGTTGGCCCTCACGCCCTTCCGCGGGTAGAAGCCATCGCTTCCCACCGGCCGGAAGTGGCCCGCGCTGGCGGTCTGGATCTCCGCCAGCCATTCCAATGCTTCGAGCCCGACCTTCAGGTTGCCGCTGCCCGGCATGCGGCTGCCGCTGACGATGAGAGCTTGGGCGATTCGGGCATTGTCGTAGGCGAGGATGTGCTCGAACCAGCGCCAATCCCGCCGCGAGTAGCGTTTCCATAGCGCCATCAGCCTATGCGCCAGCGACTGCAGCAACCGGTGCATTCCCAAGTCGCCCGGAAATGCCTTCAGATACTCATGGATGCCGAGCATGGCAAAGACCCAGGCGCGCGGTGAAGTGAAGCTTTCCACCGCGACCACCGACTCTTGGAAGAGCTTCAAGCACAGCATGCGGTGGCTGTCGTTTCGGGTCCGGCCGCAACCGGAGCCCAAGGCCCAGACAGCACGGCCGTGGCTATCTTCGCTCCCCGCCTCTTCCAGCCACACCCTGCCGTGGCTCATGAAATTCCGGAAGCGGCCATTGGCCGGATTGAAGGCCGCCGCGAGGAAGGCCAGATAGGTCGTCGCCAACCGTCCCACGTTGTCCGGTGGCTTGGCCCCGTGGCGGTCAAGGTGGAGACAGAGCAGAAAGGCCCGGGCATTGTCGTCGGTGCAGTAGCCCTCGTGGAAGTTCGGGACGTTGTAGGTGGCGTGCTGGAAGATGCCGGTGCCATCGCTCATCCGCTCGATGTGCTCGAGCTGCACGACCGGTGGAAGCGGACTGCGCGAGGCGTAGCCGATTGCGGGAACGGCACGCGATTGTGCCTTCGCGAATGCTTCCAGATAGCGCTGCGCCACGGCTGGCCAAATCATCGCCCTGCCGTCCTGATACGCCCGCCGGCACATCGCCGCCATGCGTTCCGGATCTCCCATGAGCTGGCAGACCTCGCGGGAAATGGCGTCCACATCCCGCGCCGGCACCATTACCCCGGCACCGTCCGCGAGCAATTCCTGGGCATGCCAGTAGGGCGTGGACACGACCGCTTTGCCGGCACCGAAAGCCCGGGCCAGTGTGCCCGACGTGATCTGCGCTTCATTCGGATAGGGCGTGAGGTAGATGTCCGCCGCGGCCATGAAGCGTTCGAGATCCTCCGGAGAAACGAAGCGGTTCTCGAAGGCCACGTGCGCGGACACGCCGCACTCCCGGGCCAAGGCCTCCAGTTCCTGCCGATAGCGCTCCCCTTCCCGCGCCACGAGACGCGGATGGGTCGATCCCAAGATCACATAAACGGCATTGGGCACCTGCCTGACAATCGCGGGCATGGCGCGGATCGCGTACTCAATTCCCTTGCCGGGACCGAGCAGCCCGAAGGTGAGCAAGACTCTCTTCCCGTCATAGCCCAGCGCCTGCCTCGCCTGCTCGCCGCCGCCAAAGGGCACGTCCGGGATGCCATGCGGGATGACATCGATCTTTTCAGGATCCACGCCATAGACTTCCCGGAGAATCGCGGCCCCGCGCCCGGCCATCACCACCAGCCGGGCGCTGCGGTGGATCAGTTCGTCCATGACCCGGCGTTGGTCGATGTCCGGCTTGGCCAGAATCGTGTGAAGGGTCGTCACCACCGGGGCGTTGACCTCTTTCAGCAAAGTCAGCAAGTGACTGCCGGCGGGGCCCCCATAAATGCCGAACTCATGCTGGACGCAAATTACGTCCGGGCGGCTGAAATTGAGATGGTGGGCGGCGCGACGATAGGAATCGGGATCGCCTTCCTCCAACTTCAGCCGGACTTCGGGCGGATAGTCGTAGCCGTTCCCATGGTCGGTGACAGCGGCGACCCAGACTTCGGATCCCGATGATCCGGTGCTGACCGCCCTGAAAAGATCGTGGGTGAAGGTGGCGATGCCGCATTTGCGGGGAACGTAACCTCCGAGAAAGGCGATGCGTGAGAGTGTGTTCATGGATTGGGAAGCGTGGAATTCCGGATGGCTCAATCGACGGGGGTTCTTTCACGTCCGGTCCTCTCCCAAGCCGCTCGGGCGGCCAGCTTGGCTTGCTCCCACTTCAGGCGGGAGTTGCCCTTGGCTTGCTCCCACTGCTCCCGCAGCCGCTCCTCGTTTTCCTCAAAGCTCCTTCCCTCCGACGTGCGCCAGCCCTCGCCACCGAGCCGCAAGGCGGTTGCGAAGTCCTCGTAGTTGTAAGTTCGATCGTAGAAGGGCTGGTGTTCGAGATTCGCCCGCCAATAGACCTCGTCGCTGTTCGCCCCCGCGCCCACCGCATGGCCGATGGCGGCCCCCGCGCCTGCTCCGATCAGCGCCCCGGCGACCGTTCCGCCCGGTCCCGCCAAAGACCCGATCACTCCTCCGGCGATCGCACCGTGCGCCGCCCCAAACGTCGTCCCGAAATCCTTGCCCTCCGGGTCATCCTCCAGCCTGTCCCTCTCCGGCTTTTGCTCCTTCGGCCTCTGGTCCGCATTCATGGGACCTCCCTTCCAGCGTGTCATGTGCCGCACCTCGGGACTTCGCTTACCCGTTGAGTCTCGGGCGCTTCACCTTCACGTCAACCGACCAAGACTCATCCCCTAATGCAAAAGACCGCCGGAGGCATTGCAATTCGCCCTTTCACGGCACCACCTGCTGCGCCGAGCCGCCCATCTCCACCCACACCACCGCTTCGCGCATTACCGCCGCGGCATCGGGAAGCCCCAGCTTCAATCGAATGTTCGTTCGATGGGCGTCCACCGTCCTCGGACTGATGTGGAGGGTGTCGCCGATCTGCGGGATCGGAACCCCGCGGCCGATCAATTCGAAGACTTCCAATTCCCGGTCGGTAAGGCTGGAAAGGCCGGAGCGGGAGTTCCCCCGGCCGAGGCGGTTGAGGATCTGTCCCGCGACGCGCTCGCTAAGGTAAAGCGAACCGCGCAACACCTCCGTCATCGCCTTGAGGAACTGCTCGGTGGACGAGCCCTTCATCAGGTAACCGCGACCGCCGGCGCGGATCACCCGCTCGGCGTAGAGCATCTCGTCGTGCATCGAAAACACCAGCACCGGAATCTGGGGACACAGAGCTTGCAAATCCTTGATCAGTTCCAAGCCGCTCTTGTCGGGCAAGGTGATGTCCATGATCACCAGGTCCGGCTGAACCTGAGGGATCGAGGTGAGGGCATCGGCTGCCGTGGCTGCTTCTCCGCAGACCGTCCACTCGGGTTCCGCACCGATCGAGTGTCGCAATCCCCCGCGCAGCATGGGGTGATCATCGACGACGAAAATCCTGTGCATCGGAAAGTCGTATGGAGGACCGTGAGGGCGGTCAAATCCGTTTCAAGTTTCCCGCCCTGCATGATTTGCAGGACAGCGGTCAAACCCCATCCTCGCACTCCGGACTGCCCCCTGCAACGTCAATGAACCTCGTGCGATGGTTGCCGGGATGCGTGGGCTCGGCGATCGGTGGGGTCACCGCAAGCTTTCGAAAGCACGCGGATTCCACTCCTCACTTCATCGGCATGGAGCCTGCAAGGAGGGTCGGTCCCCTTGCCAATGAAACACCCCCTTCATCCCCACTACGGGCTTCAACTGGCGGCCCTCCAAGCCGCGGAAGCACAATTCCTGTCCCTGCTGAACGAGCTACAGCTCAGCCTTCCGTCGCTGAAAAGCTTTCTCGGAGGGATTGAGAGCGATTCGCGGCAACGCGGCGACTGCTTGCGGCTCTTGCTGACGACCGCCGAACCTGCGGCGGGAGCGACTGCCATTGCGGAGGCAGGGATGGACGAAGTGCTGCACGCGCGAGGCAACACCGAGCGTCGCACGTTGGCACTGGGCATATGCGCCCGGATGCATCACCAACTCGTCAATGGCTATCGCATCGCGCGCGAGCTGGCGCAACGCTTGGGGCATCCCCGTGACGCCGCGCGGATCGACCTGCTGCTGGCCAGGATGTCCGACAGTTTCCCCTGTTGCAGGATGCCGGAATCGAGTCACCGCGATTTGGCGACGATCGCGGGCTGATCGAGCCCGCTTCACCCTGTCTAACAGCCAAGCCATGCAGGGGAAGGCCGTGCATTTCGCCAGTCCGGGACGCAGGCTGCAACCGTCGCGAAAGAACCATACCGCTGCCACCCCGGTTTCTCCGGCGGTATGACACGGCACGCCAGTTGCAAGACGGCGGCCACGGGCGGCAGCCGTCGCCCTTCAACCCGAACCTGACACTCCTATGATCAGCAATCTTGAAGACCTGTACTACGACCAGATCCGCGACCTCTACAGTGCGGAAACCCAGTTGCTCGAAGCGCTGCCCGGACTGTGCGATGCCGCCAGCAACGACGATCTGAAGCAAGCCCTCTCCGGGCACTTGGCCGAAACCCGGGAGCAGCGCGACCGGCTGGCGAACATCTGCAGCCGCCATAACGTGGCCCCGGAAGGCACCACCTGCGAGGCGATGCGAGGCTTGGTCAAGGAAGCCTCGAATCACGCGCTCTCGGTGGATCCCGGCGAAGTGCGGGATGCCGCCATCATCGCCTGCGGCAATCGCGTCGAGCACTACGAGATCGCCGGCTACGGTGCCGCCAAGGCATTCGCGGAGGTGCTCGGCTTCAAGGACGACGTGAACTTGCTCGACAAATCCATCGAGGAAGAAGGCGCGGCCGACAAGAAGCTCACCAAGATCGCCACCGGCGGGCTCTTTGCCTCCGGAATCAACAAGGCGGCTGTCTGAGGCCGGCCGAACCGCTATCCCCCGGAGACCGCGTCGCCACGACCTCCGGGGGAACACACTACCTTGCCTTACTGGAACTCCCCGAAGGCATTCGAGGATCCAACCTTGAAGAACATGCGCGGCTTGTCCGCCGCATAGGGGAACGTGAAGTAAAGCCAATTGGCGTCCGAACCCGACGGAGATGACGCGGGCACGGTGCCCGCCGGAGCCCACGTCTTGAGATCCTCGCTGGCGTAAATCGTGAACTTGTCCGCCGAAGGAACATTCGACTTCGGGTAGCGCCATTGAAGTTGTCCTTGGCCGGGACCACTGAAGCTCATCGAAGTGTCCGCCACGGGTGCCGGGACATCCGCCGTGACCGTCAGCTCCGCCGAGCGCGGGCTTTCGTCACCCGCCGCATTATAGGCACTCACCGCCAAATAATAGGTGCTGCCCAAGCTGACCGCCGGCAGCTCCGTCTTGGTGTCACCGACCACGTCGATCACCGCGGTATAATTCTGGGGCTCGGTGCCAAAATACACCTTGTAGCCCACCACATCGGGCTCCGGATTGGCGTTCCACTCGAGGGAAACTCCCGTGGAGGGAATCACCGCGGCCGAAGCCATGAACGGAGTCGCCGCGATAGCCAATAGTGGTAAACGTCCAAGCCAAGTGAGGATTCGAGACCTAGTAAAAAGCATGCACCACCATGCCGAGATGCCGCGTACGCGACAGTGGTACTCTTGCTGATTCGTTTGTCGGTAATTTTGCCGACAAGACTCTAACCGGCCAAGCGATGCAGCAGCGCATAGCGGGTCAGCTCCACATTGCTGGAAAGCTGCAGCTTCCCGGAAATCCGCCCGCGATAGGTGGCGATGGTCTTCTCGCTCAGCGCCAGCTCCGCGGCGATCTCCTTGATCGAGCGGCCCTCCGCGATTTTCTTGAGAACCTGGAGTTCCCGGTGCGACAGCGTCTCGTGTGGCTGGCCCGCCCAGCCCTCGGCGGCGGCCCGGGCCAAGCGCTCTGCCACCACCGGGCTGATGTGCCGCCCTCCGGCGAGCACCCTCTTCACCGCCGCCACCAAAACGTCCGCGGCGCTCTGTTTCGAGACGTATCCCGCCGCCCCGAGTTTGAGCGCGCGAATGGCGAACTCCTCCTCGGTGTGTGCGCTTACCATCAGCACCGGCAACGAGGGATACAACCGTTTCAAATCGCGCAGCAGTTCCAAGCCATCGCGTCCCGGCAGGTTGATGTCCACCAGTGCGAGGTCACAATCGATGCCCTCCACCACTGCAAGTGCCTCGCTGGCCGAAGCCGCCTCGACAATCCGCGCCGCCGGATATTCGTCGAGCAGCAGGCCGCGCAGACCGCGGCGAACCAGCTCGTGGTCATCGGCGATCAGGACGTTCATGTCTTTTTCCATGGCATCGTGGCGGAAACCTCAGTGCCCCCTCCTTCGGAAGACGAAACACGAAGAGTGCCACCGCACGATTCCGCCCGTTCACGCATGCCGAGCAAGCCCAAGGCCCGCCTGCTCCGCTCGACCTCCGCCGGCATGCCCTTGCCGTTGTCGGCCACCGTCAACCTGAGCATGGTTTCATCCGCCGCGCAATGAACCCTCACCCGGGTCGCCCCGGCATGACGGGCCACATTGGTCATGGCTTCCTGGAAAATGCGATAGGCCGCGGTGGTGACAGCTGGCGGGATTCCATCCGGCAGCCCGGCCACATCCACCGCCACCTCGATTCCGGTCCTCTCCTGAAAGCGCTTCGCCTCCTGCCACAGCGCGTCTTGCAGGCCAAGCTGGTCCAAGGCATCGGGCCTCAAATCCGCGGCGATCGACTGCACGATGGTGAGCAACTGTTGCACTTGCTCCTCCACCACCACCAGCCGGTCGATCAGCGGATTCATCCTTTCGTCATCCAAGCGCTCCAGACGCCCCTCGACCCAGCGGAGATCCATCGTCAGGCCGGTGAGCGCTTGGCCGAGCTGGTCGTGCAACTCGCGCGAGATTCTCGTTCGCTCCTCCTCACGCAATCGCTCCGAACGCGCGGAAAGCAGCCGGAATCCCTCGCTCAACTCGACCATCAACTCGCGATGGAGGCGCTCCGCATTCCGCCAGCCACGATAGGCACGGCGCAGCACGAAGAACAGCAACACCGACGTGGTCAGGACGAAGTTCAGCCCCTTCAAGGTCTGCACCGAGACGGAAGAAGCGGGCAAAACGACACGAACCGCCTGATCGGACAACACCACCCACAAGCCCGCGACCAACAGGTAAACCAAGGTGATTCTAATCTCCGGCCGGGGCATCACATCCGGCCATCGCGCCTCGGCCGGTTCGGAAGTCTTCGCCGCCATCATTCCCCGACACTAGCGACCCGCCGCTTCCGGGAAAAGCTCAAGGGCGCAGGTCGCCTTCCACCCCGGCCTCCAAAACACGTCCCGTCACGGCCCTCAGCAGGATCTTGCCCAACGTCACCAGCTTGTTCTCACGGGTATCCCAATAGTGAACCTTCTCGGGTTCGACCCGGATCAAGGTGAGGTTGGGATCGTCTTTCCCGCCGGGGAACCATGCCTTGACCATGGTGCCCCACAACTCGTCGATCTTATCGATGTCGCGGCTGATCGAAGCATGACCGAAGACCGCCAGATACTCGTGCTTGCCGTAGTTGGAGAACATCAGCTCCACCCGCGCGTCCTTCTCCAAGAGTTCGTTGTGCACGCTGTCGGCCCCGCTGAAAAACCAGATCCCGCCGTCCCCATCGACGTCCTGGGCATACATCGGGCACAAGTGAAACGGCATTTGCCACAATCCCGACGCAAAGAAGCAGGTCGGTGCCGAAAGAATGATTTCCCGCATCTTCTCCACCGCTTTCCGGGCCTCAAGGTCTTCGCTGATAGTCATGCCGGGCCTTTTGCAGACGCCGTGCCGTATCGGATTTCCTTTCGTTGCATCGCCCGCCAAACGCGACGAAAATGGAAGATGGCAGCGAAACCGCGATTCACTTCCGGCAGACAGGAAGCCGCCGACCGGCAGCCGCTTCCCGATCCTGCCACCGATGGGTTCCCGGCGGAAGAGGACGTCTCCGTTCCGCCTCCGGGTAGCGACCAAACCTTGGGCGCGCGCGATCCCGCATCCGCGAGGAAAGGGCGTCCGCGCAAACCCGAATGAGTTCCGCATGACGGCGAGGCCACCGTCCTCCCGATGCAAGAGCGCAATGCTTCTCGCCTGCGCGCTCTCGGCGGCTCCCGGTCTGGCGGTGATTCCCCAAGGAGGCATCGTCTTCCTGCCAACGGCGAAGGAAGCCGAACTCTACCGCCTGGTCCACGAACATCCGGATCAGCAGCGCGTTCAAGTCGTGCTCGATCCAAGGCTCTGCCTCGCGGCGCGCAAGCATGCCACCGACACCCAGCAGCGGAAATTCTTCAATCACGTCAACCCCGATGGGGTGAACGCCAACCAACGGGCGATCAACGAAGGATACCCGCTCCCTGCCCACTACACGCCCTCTCAGAACTATATCGAGAGCATGGCGGGCTCGACGATCGATACACCCGCCGATGCGGTCTCTTCGTGGGGCAACTCTCCGGCTCATGCCAGCCACGTGTTCGGTCAGGTCGCATTCTATCGCGAGCAAGTGGTCTTCGGCGTCGGCCACGCACCGGCCAGCGGTCTCGGCTATGCGACCTATGTCTTTCTTTCGGCCCCCTTGCCGGTGGGAGAGCAAGGAGCCCCGCTCCAGACGCCCGTGCCCCGGTTGAAAGTCGAGGCCGACGGCGACCTCTTCCTATCGGCATTGCCGCCCCAAGCGATCCTCGAGGTGTGGAAATCGGGGCCGGCGCTGGATTCCTGGACGCTCGACCGCACGACAGCCGTGGGCGCCAGCGGCCAACTCGCCGTGGGAAGCGTCTCCGGCCGCGCCGGCTTTTTCCGGCTGGGTTACTACCGCCGGTGATGCCGATTGCCCGCTAGTCCCGCACCTTGCAACGGCTCGCCTTTGCATCGGCATGAAAAGAAGCGTTCCCCGGCGAAGTGGCCAAGGGGAACGCTCGTTTTTTCGGGGAGGGGAAATCCTCATCCCGATGGCTAACAGCTTCGACCGCTTCCGCGGTTTTGCAAGGGGGCCGTTGATTTTTGTTAGATGGGGATCCGTGGCGCCGCGTCCGGCATGGCACCTGCGAAAGAAGACGGGCATGAAAACCCATCGACCCAAAACGCGGCTCAAGACCGCACCGGGCAAGCTCGGCTGGATCTTTCTCTGGCTGATCGGCGTGCCCGTGCCGATCCTCATCATCCTCTACCTGCTGCGCGGTTGCACCTGACCTCACGCGAACCCTGCGTCGGCGAGCGCCCGGGCCAGCTTGCCCTTGCCCTCGGTTTCGATCACGCGCCCGTGGCCGGGAATGATGCGGTCGAAGTCCCACGCCATGATCTCCGCGACCGACTCGCGGAACGCCGCCTTGTCCTTGATGCACCAGCGGAAGATCCGGCTCATTCCCGGATAACGGCGCAGGCCGGCCACGTGGCGATGAAAGAAGTGGTTCCACGGGCTTTCGTCACGGAAGTTGAAGACGAGATCCGCGACGATCAAGGTGCGCGACGGCACGTGGAGAAAGACGTGCTCCTCCAGCTTCGGCGCGCCCTTGAGGCGGATGACCTTCAGCTCCTGGTCCCATTCCGGCGGCGTCGGCAGGAGCGGCGAAGTCTTGAAGCCGACCACCTCGCCGAAGCCCGGCGGCCCCAGAAAGGGCAACTCGGGGAAATGCGCCCGTCCGTGTTCCGCGTAGGTGTCGTGCAAGAGCATCGCCTCCACGAGCCACCCCGGTTCGCCGACCCGCCGGATGGCACTCAGGTCATCGGGGTAAAACGGGGCCATCGAGTGGATTACCAGCTTGCCGGTGGAGAGGCGGATCACGGTCACCGTGCGGCCGTGCGAGGTCCCGAGGAACTTCAGCGGGTAGCGCAGTATCCACAGGTCGGCTGACAGCTCTTTCATCATGGCCTCTTTGGATTGACTCTTGATCTGGCGTCCGGAAAGCGCGATCTCCTGACCGTGGGAAAGGCCCCGTCCCTGCCTTCAGGCGCGACGGGGAATTCCCTGCCCCGAGCCATGGCCCGCGTCCCGAAATCACCCGAGCTGACTCCGTCCGACGTCGTCGCGTCGAGCCGGACAATTGCCGCCGATCTTGAGGATACCCGTTTGCTCCAGGAGTTGGGTGCCCGGCTGGTCGATGAAGACAACATCGACGCCATCTATCAGGAGATCCTGGCGGCTGCAATCACGCTCACCCGTGCCGACGCCGGCGTCGTCCAGATTCTGGATCCCGCCAATGGCGACCTTTCCCTGCTCGCCGCGAAGGGCTTCGAAGAGGACCTCGTGATCCGCTTCCAACGGGTGGATGCCAGCTCGCCCACGTCGTGCGGACTCGCCCTGAACTCGAACCAACGGGCATACGTCGATTTCGATGTGCCGGGCGAGTCCCATCCCGCGTTCGGGCTGATGCTCGCAGCCGGCTACCGGTCGGCGCAATCGACCCCGCTGGTCAGCCGGGCCGGGACCATGATCGGCATGATCACGACTCATTGGGCCAAGCATCACCGGCCGGCCGACCGCGAGTTGCGGTTCCTGGACCTGTTGGCGCGGCAAGCGGCCGATCTGATTCACCATCGCCAGTTGGAGCAGGCCCGGCGCGATCAGGATGCCCAGATTGCCAGCGAACGGGCCGACGTCGAGAAGGCCATGGCGGCCGATCTCTTCGACACCCAGATGCTGAGCGAACTGGCGACGCGGATCGTCCCCGACACCGAAATCCAAGCGCTCTATGACGACGTGAATGCCATGGCGCGCCGCCTGATGAACGCGGAGGGGGGAACCCTGCTAATCCTCGATCCCGCGACCAACGAACTCGTGCTCCAGTCCTCGCACGGCTTCCCGGACGATGTGATCGTCCGGCTCAAGCGCATCGATGCAACCTCACCCACCTCCTGTGGCAGTGCCCTTTCTACGGGCACGCGGACCTTTGTGGACTTCGATGATCCCGCCGCGGGCGACTCCAAAGGCGACCTCCGCTGGCATCTCGACGCCGGCTACGTGCGCTCACAATCGACACCGCTGATCACCCGCTCCGGCCGTCCGGTGGGGATGCTATGCACCCACTGGAAACACCATTGCCAGCCGGAGGAGCGCGAACTCCGCTTCCTCGACCTGCTTGCACGGCAAGCCGCCGATCTCATCGATCAATGGAATTACCAGCAGGCGCTCAGCGACAGCGAGGCCCAACTCGCCGCCGATCTCGCCGATTCGAAACAACTTCAGCAGATCAGCAGCCGGCTCTTGGAGGAGGGCGACTTCCACACGATCTACGGCGAATTGATCGATGCCGTCATGATCCTGGTCAAGGCGGACGGCGGCAGCATCCAGCGCTTCGATGCCGAGGCGCAGGAACTGGAGTTGCTGGCGTGGCGAGGCTACGCCGCCGAGTCGGCGAAGGCATGGCAACGCATCCGGGTCGACTCCGGCTCAAGCTGTGGCTTGGCTCTGAAGGAAGGTCGCCGAATGGTGATACCGGACGTCGAAAGCGCAGCCAACCTCCTCTCGCCGGGAACTCTCGCGGAGTACCGGCGCTCCCGCTTGCGCGCTCTCCAGTCCACCCCGCTGACCTCGCGCAACGGGAAGCCGATTGGGATGCTGTCCACCTGCTGGCGGAGGCCCCATCAACCGACCGAGCGGGAGATCCGCCTGCTGGACATTATGGCCCGCCAAGCCGCGGATCTCATCGAGCGCCGGACTTCCGAGGAGGCCTTGCGCGAATCGGAGCGACGCTACCGAACCTTGTTCGATTCCATCGACGAGGGCTTCTGCACCATCCAAGTGATTTTCGATGAAGCAGGAAATCCGGAGGATTACCGCTTCCTTCAAGTGAACCCGTCGTTCGTGCGGCTCACCGGTATCAGTGACGCGGTGGATAAAACGATGCGGGAAATCACCACGGATCACGAACCGCATTGGTTCGAAATCTACGGCCGCATCGCGCGAACGGGGCAGCCGGAGCGATTCGTCGCGCAGGCGAAACAATTCGGCCGATGGTATGACGTGTACGCCTTCCGCGTCGATGATGCCGTGCTGAATCACGTGGCGGTGCTCTTCAACGACGTGACCCGCCGCGTCCAGACGGAAGAGAAGCTCCGCCAAGCCGCGGCGCTCGATGCCTATCGGGTCTCGCTTTCCGACGCGTTGCGTCCGCTCACGGATCCCGCCGGGATCCAAGCGGTGGCAGCGCGCATCCTTGGCGAACATCTGAACGCCAGCCGGACCGTTTACGCCGAAGTCCGGAGTGGAGAAGACAGCGACTACTACATCGTCCTCCAGCACTACCATGCCCCGGACACCAGCAGCCTCACCGGGACCTACCGGGCCAACGATTTCGGCGGCTCCTTGTTTGAAGAAATGCGCGCCGGCCGCACGCTGGTGGTCTGCGATGTCAGCCAAGACAGCCGCTTGAGCCCCGAGGAAAAGGACGCCTATCCGCGCCTCGATGTCGCCGCCTACATCGGCGTTCCCCTGCTCAAGGATGGCAAACACGTCGCCATGGTCGCCGTGCATCACAAGACGCCGCGCCACTGGCAACCGGACGAAATCGCCCTGGTGGAGGAAACCGCGGAACGCACTTGGGCCGCCGTCGAGCGCGCACGGGCCGAGCAGGCCCGGCACCAGAGCGAGCAGCGCCTGCGGATCGCATTGGACTCCGCACGGATGGCGGCATGGGACTGGGATGTCGGCAAGGACGCCGTGACATGGAATGACCAGCATTACCGGCTCTTCGGCCTGGTGCCTGACGACCAGGAGAAAAGCCTGGATTACTTCGCCAACCTCATCGTGCCTGCCGATCGTGAGAGAGTCGTCGGGCACCTGACCCGGGCGGTAAACAATGCGGGCGCGTTTCAGAGCGAGTTCCGCATCATCCGGGCCGATACCGGCGAGGTCCGTTGGATGTGCGGCTTCGGCCAGACCGTCGAAGCCCGCGGCGGACGGGCTGTCCGCATGACCGGCGTGATGTACGACGGCACGACCGCCCGCGAGCAAGCGGAGCAACTCCGCCACGCCCATGATGTCCTGGAGTCGAGAGTGAAGGAACGGACTCGCGAGCTGGCCACGGCGCTGAGCCGGGTTCAGGACGAAGTCGATGAGCGCAAGAAGATCGAGCGCGAGCGGCGTGAACTTCTCCAACGAATCGTTCACTTGCAAGAAGCCGAGCGCGCTCGCGTCGCGCGCGAACTCCACGACAACCTCGGCCAGCACATGGTGGCCGTCTTGATGCATCTGGAAGGCTTCCAACGGCGGCTTTCGCAGGCCGGCAATCAGGGGGCCGGTCATGACCTCGACGAGTTCCGGAAGGTCGTGGATGGCTTGATCAAGGCGACCCACCGGCAATCGTGGGAACTGCGGCCCGCCGAACTGGACGAACTGGGATTGGAGGTCGCCCTTGAAAACTACGTCCAACAGTGGAGCGAAAAGACCGGCATTACGGTTCACTTCCGCGCGGCCAGCACGATGGACCGGACCTTGGAACCGGAGGAAATGATCGCGCTGTATCGGGTGACCCAGGAAGCGCTGACCAATGTCGCGCGTCACGCCCAAGCGAGCCGCGTCGATATCGAACTCGATCCCCGCAAGCCGGTCTGCATCTCGATCCGCGACAACGGGATCGGCTTCGATCCCGCCACCGTGAAGAAACGCCTCGGTTTGTTAGGCATGCAGGAACGACTGGAGATTGTCGGGGGGACCTTGTCCATCGACGCAGCCCCGCGGCGCGGCACCTGCGTCCGCGCCTGCCTGCCCTGACCCGGATGGCTTTCTTTCGGGAACGGCGCTCCGCGATCGCGAAGCGCCGGATCACGCGGTCAGTTCAGCGATAGGTGGTGGTCTCTTCCGTAGTCACGGAGTTGCCCCAGCCATCGTCTTCGGTGGTCGTGGTCGTCGTCGTTGAGGAGCCGCCCGTGGGTTCCACGTAAGTGCAGTTTCCGAAGGCGAAGACGGCCAGCGACAGGCCGACGAGTTTGAGCATGGTTTTCATGGTGAGTTCAGGGTTGGAGTTCAATCGACCTTGTTGATGACCGTTCCACCGCTTCCGGAATCACGGGGTGCACCCGTCCGGGCGGCACCCATGATGCCGAGCGCGAGGATCACGGCTCCGATCACGCCGACCCACACGGGCGGAACCCCGATCAACGTGGCGGCGTAGCACAGCGCTCCCAACAAGATGAGGGAGCCGAGAATGTAGAGGATGATTCTCATGGCTGCTCTCCAACAGCAGTCGCGGTGCCCCGGGCTCGACCAGCCACCCGAATCAATTGTAAACAAGCAGGTTACGCGACATCAACGTGGCGCCACCCGGCTTCCCCTCCTTTCCCACCCGCGCAACTTGCATCGGCTTGCAGGGGACTCCTGCAATGATCCAGCCCCCTTATTCCGGGCAGCCGTCGTCCTTCAAAAAGCTCGCCGGTGAGTCGTGCAGGCGGCCCAGTTGCCCTGATAGCGTATGGATCTGCCGCTCCAACAGATCGATCATCCGCTCCCATTCCGGCGGAACCGTGGAGGTTGATTGAAGCTGGCGCAACACCGCCACCGTGGTGAGCATGGATGACAGGGGCGTCCGCATGTCATGCGCCGCCTGCCGGACGATTTTCTCCCACGGCACGGCATCGGATTCGGAGGGGTGGCTCACCAACCGCTGATGTCGTCCAGACGCCGGTTGGTTTCAAGGGAAACTCCGGCGAAAATAGCTCGTCGGGAAATGCGAAATGCGCCCCAAGGGTGCGCATTGCACGATTTTGGCGCCGAGGTTCGTCTGTTGGAGAAGCAATGATGCTTGGCAATCAAGCAGGGGCAGCGCCTCGACGAGATGGGAACGTCTCCTGCGAAGGAGTTCGGTTCGCTTCGCTTCCGAGACCTTGCCCATGAAAAAGCCCCGCTCCTCCCCTTCCTCTAACACCACTGCCCAATATCCCGTTTCCGAAGCCGCCATGGCGAACGTCAATGGCGAGGAGAATCCACAGCAGCTACTCAAGGAACTTCTGATCGCCCTGACCGCCTTCAAGCGGGGCGATTTCTCGGCCCGGCTGCCCGATGACTGGGTAGGCATTGCCGGCAAGGTGGCCGACTCCTTCAACGACGTGATCCGTCGCAATCAGGAACTCGCCGGAGAACTGGCGCGGATCCGCGACGTGGTGGGCGTCGAGGGCAGGATCGCCCAACGTGCGGCTCTTGGCGACATGCAGGGATCGTGGAGCGAAGCCATCGGCTCGGTGAACAGCTTGGTGGAGAATCTGGTGCAACCGACCAGCGAGATGGCGCGGGTGATCGGCGCGGTGGCCAAGGGCGACCTGTCCCAGACGATGTCCACCGACATTGAGGGCCGCACCTTGAAGGGCGAGTTCCTGCGCACCGCCCGCACCGTCAATACGATGGTGGAGCAGCTCGGTGGCTTCGCTTCGGAAGTGACCCGCGTGGCCCGCGAGGTGGGCACGGAGGGCAAGCTCGGCGGCCAGGCGAAGGTGAAGGGCGTCGCCGGCACCTGGAAGGATCTCACCGACAACGTGAACCTGATGGCCGGCAACCTGACCGCCCAAGTCCGCAACATCGCCACCGTCACCACCGCGGTGGCGAATGGCGACCTGACCAAGAAGATCACCGTCGATGTCAAAGGCGAGTTCCTCGAGCTGAAGGACACGGTCAACACGATGGTCGGCCAGCTCCGCTCGTTCGCCTCGGAAGTCACCCGCGTGGCCCGCGAGGTGGGCTCGGAAGGCTCCCTCGGTGGCCAGGCCCGGGTGGAAGGCGTCTCCGGCACTTGGAAGGACCTCACCGACTCGGTGAATTTCATGGCGTCCAACCTCACGACCCAGGTCCGCAACATCGCGGCCGTCACCACCGCGGTGGCGAATGGCGACCTTTCGAAGAAGATCACCGTCGATGTGAAGGGCGAGATCCTCGAGCTGAAGAACACCATCAACACGATGGTGGACCAGCT
>CBKZPU010000020.1:0-43378 GCA_966696705.1 uncultured Verrucomicrobiaceae bacterium
TTTCAAAAAATTCATGCGAAAGCCGTGGGAATTCCCGCGGCTTTCTGCTTTGTTATGCGGACATGCCGCCCCTCCCCATCATTACCGGCCTGATCCGTCGCCGTCTGCTGGTGAACTACCGCGTCGATCCCACCGTGATCGCGCCGCTGTTGCCCGAAGGGTTCCGGCCGAAATTGCACGCCGGCCACGCCATTGCCGGCCTCTGCTTGATCCGCCTGGAAGACATCCGGCCGAGGACGCTTCCGGCATGGGCTGGCATCACCAGTGAGAATATCGCCCACCGAATCGCCGTGCTTTGCGATGATGAGGACGGGACGACGCGCGAGGGGGTCTTCATCCCCCGCCGCGATACCAGTTCGCTGGCGAATCATCTCGCGGGCGGGCGCGTGTTTCCCGGCGAACATCATCTCGCGGATTTCATCGTCTGCGACGACGGCGGCATCATTGAGATCAAGGCCCGCGCCCGGGACGGCGGCATGGCGCTGTCGCTGAGCGCCGTGGAAACCGAGGAGTTCCCGGCGTCGTCCTGCTTCGGCTCGCTTGAAGAATCGTCCGCATTTTTTGAAACCGGCAGTGTGGGCTACTCCGCGACCAAGGATTGCTGCCGCCTCGACGCCATACGCTTGGAGACCTACCAGTGGAAGGTCCGGCCCTTGGCGATCACGAACGTGAGTTCTTCGTATTTCGACAATCCGGCGATCTTCCCCGCTGGCAGCGCCGTGATGGATCACGCCTTGATCATGCGCGACGTCCCGCACGAGTGGCACGGGATGGAGAGCCGGCGGGTCGCGGTGCCCGCGTGAGAAGAAAGTGGTGCATGCCTCCGGCGTGCATCGAAGCACTTGGTGGTGCGATTGCACGCCGGAGGCATGCACCACGGCGCTTGCATGCAGGGGCGACTCTCCTACAGTCCGCCGCCGATGTCCCAGCCGCTTGTCATCGCCGGTCGCGAGTTCTCATCCCGCCTCTTCACGGGCACGGGGAAATTCTCGTCAAACGAGACAATGCGCGACGCGCTCGCCGCCTCGGGCACCCAGATCGTGACCGTGGCCCTGCGCCGCGCCGACCTCAGCGGCAAGGCCGATCCTTACGCCAACATCCTCGATTTCATCGACCCGGAGAAATACCTCCTGCTGCCGAATACCAGCGGCGCGATGAACGCCGAGGAAGCCGTGCGCCTCGCCCGCCTCGCAGCAGCCGCCGGCTTGCCGAAGTGGGTGAAGCTGGAGATCCATCCCGATCCCACCTATCTGCTACCCGATCCCATCGAGACACTGAAGGCCGCGGAGATCCTCGTGAACGAAGGCTTCACCGTGCTGCCCTACATCAATGCCGACCCGGTCCTCGCCAAGCGCCTCCAGGAAGTGGGCACCGCCACGGTGATGCCGCTCGGCGCGCCGATCGGTTCCAACAAGGGCGTCGCGACCCGCGACCAGATCCGGATCATCGTCGAGCAAGCGACCGTCCCGGTGGTGGTCGATGCCGGCCTTGGCGCGCCCAGCCACGCCGCGGAGGCGATGGAACTCGGAGCGGATGCCGTGCTCATCAACACCGCCATCGCCGTCGCCTCCGATCCGGTGCGAATGGCCATTGCTTTCAAGAAGGCCGTCGAGGCAGGACGGGAGGCCTTTGAACTTGGCTTGCCGGAGCGCAGCGACGCGGCCTCGGCGACCAGCCCGCTGACCGGTTTCCTCAATGCGTGAGCATGAGCGCACCGGTCGCGTTCGGTTTGGTGATCGCGGTCTTCGCCGCCTTGCACGTGCTGTCTTGGAAGCTCACGGAGAAGCGTCCGCGCGCGGTGCAAGCGACCATCGCCATCGCACTAACCTTGCTATGCCTGCCGGGCGTGTGGTTCGCCTTCTACTACCTGCACTGGCTGCCGGAACCTCCCCTGCTCTATCAGCTTCGTTCGCTGGCCTTGGGTGAAGGCTTCCTCGCGCTGTTGGGCGCGGCGGCCGGCGCGTGGCGAAATGTGCTGTCGGGATTGCTCAAGCCCATCCCCACCGCGGCGGGCATGTTCCTGCTGACGATTCCCTTTCTCAAGCCGGTGTTCCGTCCGCTCGATACCACGAGCTTGGACGATCGTTGGGAAGGCGACGTGTGCTATCAAAGCTCCGCGGTCACCTGCGGCCCCGCGAGCGCGGCGAACATCCTGCGCTTCCTCGGCGACAAAGAAGTGACCGAGCGCGACCTCGCACACGAGTCCTGGAGTTCACAAAGCAGCACCGAGGCCTGGCATCTCGCCCGGGCCTTGCGCCAGCGCGGCTATCGCGTGCGCTTCCTCGCGCCGGACGGCTTGCCCGCCAAGGAAGACCTGCCGGGCATCCTCGGCACCGGCACCAAGATGGCCGGACACTTCATTGCCGTGTTGGAGATATCCGATGGTGAAATCCACTACATCGATCCCTTGGGCGGCAGGTTCCGCACGCCGGTGGAGGACTTCCTGAAATGGCAGCAGACCGAGCCCTTCTTCATGTCGGTGCAATCGAGCGATGGCAAGTAAGCACCGGCCACATTCGTGTTGTTAGGGTTCGGTCCGCCCCAGTGGTCGGAGACCCGGACTGCTGGGGCGGGCTTAACCCTGGCGGCGACGGTTGTCACTGCCCTCCCATCCGCAAATCCAGCGTCACCGGGAACTCCATCCCCGGATCTTCAGGCGGGGCTTCCACGTAGCTGACCACCGGCCCGCCGGCGCGCTCTTCCACGCGGTGATAGCCGAAGCCACCAGTGGATGCTGGTTCGATCACCCCCGGCGTATGCCCGTGCTGCCAGAAGCGGCTCACGCGGCGCGACTCGGCCTCGTAGGCGTTCACCGGGAAGGTCTCGTAGCTGCGCCCGCCCGGGTGCACCACGTGATACACGCAGCCGCCCAGCGACCGCTTGTTCCAAGTGTCCACCACGTCGAACGTGAGAGGCGTGTGCACGCCGATCGTCGGGTGCATGGCCGACCACGGGTCCCACGCCTTGTAACGCACGCCAGCCACGTATTCCCCCTTCCTGCCAGTAGCGATCAGCGGAATCCGGCGGCCGTTGCAGACGAGCACATGCCGGCCTTCCACCGCGCCGCGGACCTTTACCTGAATGCGCTCCACCGACGAGTCAACATAGCGCGCCGTCCCCTGCGACGTGGTTTCCTCGCCGAGCACGTGCCACGGCTCCAATGCCGCGCGGATCTCGATTTCGACCCCGTGGTGAACCACCCGCCCATAAACCGGGAAACGGAACTCATGAAAGGGCTCCAGCCACGATGCTTGGAACGGGATACCCGCGTTCTTCAGTCCCAGCGCCACGTCCTTCATGTCCTCGCGGATGAAGTGCGGCAGCATGAAGCGGTCGTGCAACTCGGTGCCCCAGCGCACCAGTCGCTTGTGATACGGCTCATTCCAGAACCACGCGACCAGCGACCTCACCAGCAGCATTTGCACCAGGCTCATCCGCGCGTGCGGCGGCATTTCGAACGCGCGCAATTCCAGAATGCCCAGCCGCCCGCTCGCCGCGCCGGGCGCGTAGAGCTTGTCGATACAGAACTCGGCGCGGTGCGTGTTTCCTGTTAGATCGGTCAGCATGTTCCGCAGGATCCGGTCCACCAGCCAGGGCGGATCGCCATTCTCGGGAAGCTGGTCGAAGGCGATGTCCAACTCGAACAAGCGGTCGTCGCGCCCTTCATCAACGCGCGGCGCTTGGCTCGTCGGCCCGAGGAAGAGCCCGGAGAATAGATACGAAAGCGCCGGATGATGTTGCCAGAACGTGATCAAGCTTCGCAGCAAGCCCGGCTTGCGGAGAAAGGGGCTGCGGTCCGGCGTCGCGCCGCCGAGCGTGACATGATTGCCACCGCCGGTGCCGGTGTGGCGTCCGTCCAACATGAACTTCTCCGTGCCCAGCCGCGACACCCGTGCCGCCTCGTAGAGCGTCGTCGTATTCTCCACCAGATCCCGCCAATTCGTCACCGGATGCACGTTCACCTCGATCACGCCGGGGTCCGGCGTCACCTTGATTCGCTCGACGCGCCGGTCCCATGGCATCTCGTAACCCTCGATGATCACCGGCAGCTTCAGACGTGTCGCCGCATTCTCCACCGCTTCTAACAGTGACAGGTAGTGCTCAAGATGAGTCACCGGTGGGAAGAAGACATGGAGCTTCCCGTTCCGTGGTTCGACGCAAATCGCGGTCGTGGAGGTGAGCTCTCCGCCATCGGCTGGAGCCGGGGGGGCGGGCTTGAAGCCGACGCCCGTCTGCAGCGTGCGGCCTGCCGGCAAGATCTCCCCGTGCGGAGGAAGATCGCCGAAGTCCTCCAGCGGCGAAGACTCCAGAGCCGCCTGTTGCGACCGCAGTTCCTCGCTCGCCATTGGCAGCGAATCCAGCGGGAGGCGGAAACCCATCGGCGAGCCGCCCGGAATCAGTGACATCCGCCCGCGCCGGAAGGTCCACAGGTTGCTCCGCCACACATGCGCATCCGGATCCCATTCCACCGGCAACGCGAAACCGGTCGGCTTCGACAAGCCCCGGTCTAACAAAGTCGCCAGGTAGCGCCGCTCGAGCGGGTCATCGAGATCCGCGGCATAGGGATCCACGTTCGTCGGCAGCGTGCTCTCCTTCCACGCGTAATAGAAGGCGTCCTCGAAACCCGCGATGAGGTGGGCCTGCTGGCAGTCGAGCTCCTCGGCCACGGTCGAAGCAAACCGGCGGGCATCCTCGATGCCGTGACCGAGGTCCGAGTTGGGATCGGCCAGCAGCTTTTCATCCTTCCACAGTGGCTGGCCGTCCTTGCGCCAGATCACCGTGTAGGCCCAGCGGGGCAAGGGCTCGCCGGGATACCATTTCCCCTCGCCGTAGTGAAGCAGCCCGCCGGTGCCGAAGGAATCCTTCAGCCGCTTCAACAGCCCCAGCGCCAGCTTGCGCTTCGCCGGACTGTCGGCGGTGAAATTCCACTCTTCTCCCTCCATGTCATCGATCGACACGAAGGTCGGCTCGCCGCCCATCGTCAGCGCCACGTCGCCAGCGGCTAGAATCTCGTCCACCTGCTCGCCCAGCGCATCGACCGCCGCCCACTCGGTGTCCGAATACGGTTTGGTGACCCGCGGATCCTCGTGGACCCGCTTGACCTCGTTCACCCAAGAGAACTCCGTCTTGCACGGGTCCACGCCGCCCACCACCGGCGCGGCGCTCGCCGGCTCCGGCGTGCACGAAAGCGGAATGTGGCCTTCCCCCGCAAAGAGTCCCGAGGTGGGATCCAGCCCGATCCATCCCGCGCCGGGCACATAGACCTCCGCCCAGGCGTGAAGGTCGGTGAAGTCCTCCTTCGGTCCACTCGGCCCGTCCAGCGACTCTTGGTCCGGAGTGAGCTGAACCAGATAGCCCGACACGAAGCGCGCCGCCAAGCCGAGGTGTCGCAGTGCCTGGACCAGCAGGTAGGCCGAGTCCCGGCACGATCCGGAGCCGCGCTCCAAGGTCTGCTCGCAGGTCTGCACCCCCGGTTCCAGCCGGATCACGTAGCCCACCTTCTGGTGCACGCGAAAGTTCACGTCCACTAGGAAATCCACCGTCCGCTTCTTCTCGCGTGGTACTCCCTCCAGCCACTTGGAGAACAGCGGCCCATCCTCGCGCACCTTCAGGTAAGGTGCCAGCTCGTGCTTGAGGCCCGCGGAATACTCGAAGGGAAACTCCTCCGCCGACTCCTCCAGAAAGAAGTCGAAGGGATTGATCACCGTCATCTCGGCGACCAAATCGACCTCAATGCGGAAATGCCGGGTCTTCTCCGGAAACACCAGCCGCGCCGCCCAGTTGCCGAAGGGATCCTGCTGCCAGTTGATGAAGTGGTTCTCCGGCAGAATCTTCAGCGAGTAAGCCAACACCGGTGTCCGCGTATGGACACACGGCCGCAGCCGGATGACGTGCGGCGACAAATTGACCTCGCGGTCGTAGCGATACTCGGTGACGTGGTGAAGTCCGACTCGGATGGCCATGGGTCCGCCCTATGAAGCGCCCGCCGTGCCAAGCCTTGCAAGGATGAACCGAAGGCGGGGTTGTTCCAAAAGGTTCTCCCGATGCGCGCCGTCAGTCGGGAGCGGCTACCACCTCGCGCACCACCTCATAGCGCAGTTCGGCCATGCTGGCGCCCATTTGGCGAACCGACATCAGCCGCAAACGCGGGCTCAAAACACGTCGGGGGAACAAGGGTTTGCCTTTACCCAAGGTCACCGAGCCGACTTGCACGATGATCTCGTCCAAGAGTCCCGCGTCGTGGAACTGCCCGGCCAAGTCTCCGCCACCCACGACCCAGATATTCTTGGCCCCGGCAGCCGCCTGCATTTCCGCATGAACCTTGCGGACATCGCCACTCACGAACTGGATATCCGCGCCATCGATTCCCGGCAATTCGCGACTGGAGAAGATCCATGCCGGCTGGCTGTAAGGCCATGGCGTGCCCAACTCGGCGATCACCTGCTCCGCATTGCGCAGCATCCATTCGTAAGTCCCCGATCCCATGGCCAGGGCTCCCACTTCCGAGATGAATTGCGGGTAGCTGGACCCATTCAGATCGCCGAGAGGAAACAACCACTCCAGCGAATCGTCTTCCGTCGCGATGAATCCATCGAGGCTTGTGGCGGTATAATACTGCGTCTTCATTCGCGGCCGGCCTCACTCCCCGTAAACGAAATCAAAGAACACCAGCTCTTCGATGGGATCCGACCAGGTTTCGAAGCTTGGCACCCCGTTCTTCAGCGCAACGATAACGAGTTCGTGATAGGTTGTTTCGCCTTTGTTTCTTGCCAGGCAGCGGACCTTCAGAAGCTTGGGGGCGGTGGACGTGATCGCCGCGACCAATGGGTCGCCGTCCTTGAACTCCACCTTGAGATACGGACGGTCCTCCGGGGCCTCCTTGACCACCTTCGGGCGGGCCAAGCCGTCCGGAGCCTCCGCAAAGCGGGCAATCACCGTCTCGCCCTTCTTGACTACCACCTTCTCGGTGAGCTCATCGGGTGACTTCGGGTCTTCCGGGACCTTGGCGCGAACTCCGGGCTTCTTGTCCTCCTCTTCCTCGGCTTTCTGCCGGGCGATTTCGGCTTCCTTCTCGGCAAGCACCTTGCGGACCGCGGCCGTGCCAGCCTCGCTGAGCCGGGCAAAGGGAAGATCGAACTCCTTGCCATCGGCTCGCCGGATCTTCACCGAGTCCTCGTCGGCGGAGAGAACCTCAGCTTGGATCGTCTTTCTATCCTTGCCCTCGATCGCCACGGTCTTCGCGGCTTCCGCGGCCTCGGGCTTCTCCTCTTGAGCGATCGTCGCCGTTGCCGTCAGCACCGTCGTAACCACCATCGCAAGCATGCTCCTCGCCTTCATGGCGACACCCTTGCCATTGGAAGCCGCACACCACAAGCGGCGACTCTGACCGCTTGGGCGACAAAAAGACAGCCGGGCCGTCATTCCGTCCGACGCACCGGCACGGTGATCCGGAAAACGGCGCTCTCTCCCGGCTGGCTGAGCAGCACGATCGTCCCGCCCTCGCTCTCCAGCAGGGTCTTCACGATGGCGAGCCCGAGACCGGCAGAAGTTTCACCGCCGGTTGGCTTCGCGCTGAGCGGCGCATAGCGCTGGAAGATCCGGGAATAGTCGTCCGCTTGAAATCCAGGGCCGTCGTCCTCGATGTCGATGATGGCGGCCTCGCCGACCCGTTTGATCCGGATGCGAACCTCGCCGATGTTGCTGAAACGGATCGAGTTCGCAATCAGGTGCTCCAGCACCTGCGACATCACCCGTTCTGAAAGCTCCAGCGGGATCGGCGATCCCGGATCGTCGAGCCGGATTTGAATGCCCTTTTCCTCTGCCCGTGGACTCAGCAGCTTCGCAACCGCTTCCGCCGTGCCACGAAGGTCGTCACACTTGGTGGCCGGGCGGCTCTTGCCCAGCAACGCGCTGACCATCCCGGCCGCCTGTTCCGCGTTCCCCTTCAGGGATTGGGCCAGCGTGTCCAACGGTTGCGGCAGTTCGCCGGCCCGCGCCACGAAAACGTCCGCCGCCATCCGGATTCGGCCCAAGGGCCCATTCAGGTCATGCAGCAACACGTCCGTCAAAAGCTTCTGATAGACCCGTCCCAAGTGCTGCTCGATCAAGCTGGACACGATCGACGCGAAACCGCGGACAATCTCGATCTCTTCGTCGCGCCATTGCCGTGGTGACGTGTCGACCGCGCATACCGCACCATAGAAGTGCTGTCCCGCCCCCAGGACCGGAAAGCCGAGATAAGCCACGACGCCGAACTCGTCGATCGCCGGGTTCCTCGCCACCAGCGGGTTCCTCCGCGCATCGGGGATCACCAGCGGTTGGCGCAGGTTGACCGCGTGTTGGCAAAAGGAATAGTGGATCGGGGTTTCCCGAGACGCCGCAAGCACTCCCGAGAGGCCGCTCGCCCCGGCGAAAACCTGCCGGTCCTGGTCCACCAGGGAAACCAACGAGACCGGCACATTGGCCGCCTTTGCCGCCAACTCAGTCACCCGGTCGAAGTCGATCCCATGTGAATTGCCCAACAGGCCTGACGCTTTCAAACTCTCCAGTCGCTCGCGGCTTGCATCGTTGGACCCGAATCGCATGACATCGACCTATATACTCAGCTTTCAGGGGACAAGCGAAAGGTACCCCATCTTCGTCTTTGACGAATAAGCCAAACGTAATCGCCAGCAAGGCCTTGTGACGGAGTTGAGCCGCTAAAACCGCAAGCCTCACTGGGTCTGAAGGCGTGCCGATTTTCCCCCTCACTGCAAAATGGCGTTAGATGAACCGATAGTAGCCTTCTCTGTCTGCGTAGATTCTCCCGGTGGGCCGCGCCTCTGGAAATGGCAATTTCGACCCTCGCCGCTTGAGGCGGAACTCATCCCCGTGCATCGTGACCGCCGGCAATGAAGCAGGCGCAGGGCAATCGGGGCAGCCAGCGGATCCTCTTCCGTTTGGAAGATCCGCTGACGGCCCGCTTTGGCTCTCCCTTCTTCGCGGCGCTCCCCGAAAGTCCGGGCGTCTATTTCTTCACCGGCGAGGCGGAGCGCCTGCTCTACATCGGCCAGTCGGCGAACTTGCGGGCGCGGCTGGGCAGCTACCGGCACGTGACCATCGGCCGGCATCCGCGGCGTACGCGACGGCTGGTGGCGAGCATTCGCCGGATCGAGTGGGAACTCTGCGACTCCCCCACCCACGCCATTGCGCGGGAGCGGGAGCTTTTGTTGGAACGCCGCCCACCCTTCAACAGGGCCGGCGTGTGGATTGGCCCGCCATGGTGGCTGGCAGGTGAGACCGGCCAGGGCGTGCTGCGGTTGCGGTTGTCCCGCGAACCGCACGGCCTCGGCCCGCTGGCACCGTCTTTCCGCCATTTCTTTGGAACCTTGGCACGGAGCGTCCAGCGGGCGCTTTCACCGGATCTGCCGCTCCACGCCTATCCCCACGGGCTGACGAGGTCCGCGGTGCCCCTTTCCATCAGCCTGCCCACTTCGGAGCCGGATCGGGCATGGCAGCTCCTCGCCGGATTTGCAGGTGGGGACGCCCGGCCGCTTTTCGCCTTGTTGGAGAAACTACCCGTCTCCCCGTCGCCAGCCATGGCGGAATTCTGGCAGGAGGAACTGGAACGGCTCGAGTCCTACATCCCCAAGCTCCAGCCGCCCTCTGCTATCCCTGCCGACGTTAGGACCGCGCCCCAACCGTGGCTGTTCTAACTCCCCGCCCGCAACGATTTCGGCGGGCTCTCACATCCCCGCCTTGCCCCAATCGCAGGGACGCCCCACGCTTCGCTCAGATGACTCGCGTCTGCTTCCTGATCGCCGCTGCTGCTTGCCTCTCCTCCTTGCCTGCCGTGCAGGGGGCGGAGTTTTCGTTCGACCTGCTCCGCGCCAAGGCCCGCGACCTGGCCGCGAAACCTTATCAGGCGCGCGGCACCGATCTGGCGGATTTCTGGGCGAACCTGAGCTACGACCAGCACCGCGACATCCGCTTCAAGATGAAATCGGGGCTATGGTGGGACCAAGGTCCCTTCTCGATCGATTTCTTCCACCCGGGCTGGACGGCGAAGAAGACGGTGTCGCTTTTCGAGGTCTCCGGCGACCAGGCCCGGCACCTCGAATTCGACACGGGACTCTTCGACTACGGCAAGAACAAGATCCCCGCCAGCACCCCGCCGCCTCCCAACTATGCCGGCTGGCGGGCGCGGACCCACTTGAACTCCCCGGATTACATGGACGAGTTCCTCGTCTTCCTGGGAGCCAGCTACTTCCGATCGATCCCGAAGGACGCGCCCTATGGCCTCTCGGCGCGCGGGCTGTCAATCAACAGCGGCCTGCCCGGAGTGCCGGAAGAGTTCCCCGACTTCCGCGAGTTCTATCTGGAGAAGCCGGCCAAGGACGCGAAGACGCTCGTCGCCCATGCGTTGTTGGAGGGAGAAAGCGTGGCTGGCGCCTACAAGTTCACGGTGACTCCCGGCGTCGAAACCGTCATGGACATCGAGGCCGAACTCACGCTGCGGCGGCCGGTCCAACAGCTCGGGCTGGTGCCCTTCTCCAGCATGTTCTGGTTCGGAGAGAACACCCATCCCCGCCCCTACGATTTCCGCCCGGAGGTCCATGACAGCGACGGCTTCCTGATGGAGCTTGGCAGCGGCAATCTCCACTACCGGCCGCTCGAGCACACCAAGGATCATTTCCGCCATTGCGTCTTCACGATGGAGAGCCCGCGCTCGTGGGCGCTTGTCCAGCGCGACCGGGCGTTCACCTCGTATCAGGATGTGGAGGCCGCCTACCACAACCGGCCGAGCGTGAAGGTCGAGCCCGTTTCCGGCTTCGCCAACGGCAAGCTCCACCTGATCGAGATGCCGACCATCGACGAGACCAACGACAACGTCATCCTCGTTTGGGAACCGACACCGGGTCCGGAAGTCGGCAAGCCATTCCATTTCCACTATCGCCTGAAATGGCTGCGGGATCCCGCTCCGTCGGGACTATTCACCGTCCGCGACACCCGCTTGGGCAATCCGGTGCAGAAGCCGGACGAGGTGCTTGTGGCGATCGATTTCGCCAAGCCGCTGGTCCCGGAGAAAAAGACCGGCGATCCGAAGTGGGATGACATTTCGAACCTGAAGCCGGTGGTGACCGTGAATCAACCGGGCGTGAAAATCCTCCATGTCGGCTTGAGCGACATGAGCATGGCCAACGTGGACGCCCTGCCGGCCGGCCTCGGCCGCAGCAAGGAGATCCACATGCCGCAGGTGCTGCGGGCGTTCTTCGTGATCGACCCGCCGAAGGGCATCGACGACCTCGACATGACCTGCGAGCTGCAGGATGAAAATGGCAAGGTGGTGTCGGAACGGTGGCTGTACTATTGGAAGAAGACGCATTGATGCCGTGAAAATCCGCACCTCCGCCATCATCCCGGCCAGTCCCGAGGGACTGTGGCCGCTGCTGACGGGTTCGCAGATGACCGCCCCGGGATGCTTTTGCCTCGGCATCCCCCGTCCGGTCGCCTGCGAGTTGCCCGAAGCCCATGGGAAGGTGGGAGCCGAGCGCCGTTGCATCTCCGACCGGGGCACGGTTACCCAGACCATCACCCACTGGCAGCCACCACAGCGGCTGAAGTTCCGGATGGTTTCGACCGATCACTCATGGGGGCCTTGCGTGGAGTCATTGGAAGAAGACTTCACGCTCGAAGCCGACGAGGATGGAACCCGCATTACCCGCACCACGCGGATCGCCGCGCGAGGCGGGTTCAAGGCCATGAAGGAAGCCCTGTTCTGCATCGGCCTCAAGCGGGTGCACCGCTACGTGTTCAAGAACTGGCGACAGCAGATGTCCGATGCCAAGTGAGGCCCGCTATGAGCAACTCTTCTGCCGAACAGCGCTTTTCGAACCGGGTGGAAAACTACATCCGCTACCGGCCGAGCTATCCGCAGGAGCTGATTCGTTTGCTAGAGCGCGAAGCGAATTTGTCGCCGGAGAGCGCGATCGCCGACATCGGCTCGGGCACTGGCATTTCCTCGGAATTGTTTTTGAAGGCCGGCTACCGGGTGAGCGGCGTCGAGCCTAACCAAGCAATGCGAGAAGCGGCCGAGCGCTTGCTCTCTGGCCATCCTCGATTTCGCAGCGTGAATGGTAGCGCACAGGCCACGACGTTGGCGGATCAAAGCATCGACCTCATCGTCGCGGCGCAGGCGTTCCACTGGTTTGACACGCCGGAAGCGCGGGCGGAGTTCCGGCGCATCCTCAAACCGGGTGGCAAGATCGCGCTGATCTGGAACGAACGGCATTTGGGTAGCACGCCGTTCCTGCGGGGCTACGAGGAATTGCTGCTTCGCTACGGCACGGACTACGCCGCGATCCGCCACGAGAACATCGGCGCGGAATCGTTGACGCTGCTCTTCCCCACTGGCTACGAGACCCACACCTTCCCCAATTCCCAGCGGTTCGATTACGAGGGGCTGGAAGGCCGGTTGTTATCGTCATCCTACACTCCGGCACCCGGGCAGCCGGGCTACGAGCCAATGCTGGCCGAACTCCGCCGCCTGTTCGATGAGCACCAGCAGGACGGGCAGGTCTCGATCGACTACGATGCGCGCGTGCATCTCGGCGACTGAACTACGATAACGGCCGTAGTTCCTGCTCAAGCATTGGAAAGCAGCGGAGGAAATCCGCATCGGCGGGTGCCGTGATCTCAAACGGTTCGCCGGTTTGCGGGTGCGGCAACACCAGCGATTTTGCCTGGAGCAGCATCCGCGTCCCGGTGCCCAGCAACTCGCCCAGCTCCAAGCTGCGCTCGACACCAGCGTAGCGGAAGTCGCCGACGATGGGATGCCCTGCCTCCAACAAATGCCGGCGGATCTGATGATAGCGGCCGGTCTGCGGGACGACCTTGAGGAGGGACAGCGAAAGCTCCGGCAGTCGCTCGAAAGCTCCGGCGGGCACGACGCCCAACCGCTTAAAGTCCGTTTTGGCAGGCTGCGCGGGTTCTTCCGGCACCCGTTGCAGCGGAGTTTCGCAGCTCCATCGGTCCGGCGCGGTTCCCTCCACCACCGCGAGGTAGGTCTTTTCCACCTGACGCCTCTCGAAGAATCGCTGGACCCGCGCGCAGGTCTCCAAATCGAGCGCGAAAAGCAGCACGCCGGAAGTCGGGCGGTCGAGGCGGTGGATCGGATGGACCTGCCGGCCTAACAAGTCGCGCACGCGCTTCATGGCAATCCACTCCGGACCTTCGACGTCGCGCCCGGGATGGACGATCATCCCGGGCGGCTTGTCGATGGCGACGAGAACGTCGTCTTGATAGAGAATGGAAACCGGCAGCACCGGGCGGCATTCACCGCTCACGGGGCCGTGGCTTCAAGGCGAATAAAACGCTTGCCACCACTGCCGATGGCCACCGTATCGCGGTAGGTGCGGGTGCGGAGCCCCCCGGAAACGTCATTCGACGTTTCCACCACGCTGGTGGGCGACCATGTCGAGAGATCTGCTCCGGATTTCACCGCATAGCTGACACCAGCCGGCGCGGGATCGGGACAGGTGAAGGTGAGCGTGAGGTAGCGCTGGTTCGAAACGACGGTGGTGCCAGTGCTCACGCGACCGCCGTAACGCTGGGCATCGACTGGCAGTCCGAGCGCGAACTTCATCTCGTTGGTGACACCGTCCCCGGAGGGATTGGCGGTTTTCGCCCCGAGGTCGCTGCCATCGGCCGGCAGGCCGTTGGCTTGCAGCCATTCCGTGTAAGAAGTGTCGGCGGCACCGCCCGAAGTGGCACCATACTCGTAGGCACCAAGGTCGTAGGGCGCGATCCGGGTGGCACCGGTGATGTCGGTCGTCGGCGTGCTGGCAGTGCTGCCTGCATCCTTGGCCGATGACGTGGGGTTGAGCGAGAAATCGAGAGCGGTATAGTTCTTGAAGTGCGTCGAATAGGCGGTCGTCGTGAGGTTGTTATCCGCCGTCGAGCTGCCGCTTACTGTCGAGATGCCGTAGGCCGTGATGTTGTTCCGGACCAGGTTGCCCGTGGCCGGGGTGGTGCGCGTCTTGTGCTTCTCGATCTTGATCCACGGCTTCATGTTCTGCGCGTCGTTTGCGGATGTGAACGGGTTCTGGGCCACGGTGTTGTTGGTCACCTTGCAGTCGATCGCCCCGTAGATGGCGATGCCATGCCAGTGATCGGTCACCACCAGGTTGTTCTCGACCACCCAGCCTTCGAAGTAGCCGTCAAAGAGGCCCAGGCCATGGGGATCGCATCGGAAGCTCCCGGACGAACTGGTGCGGCTGATGAACTTGTTTCCGCGCACCGTCACCCGGTACACCGTGCCCGTGCCGGTGCCGCTGACCCCGTCCACAAGCGACCAGCTCTGGAAGAAGTCGTCGTGCTGGCTGCCGGTGTGATCGTCGTTGTCCACATAGGCGTCGGTGACCGTATTGCCTTCATAGAGGCAGTCATCGGCCAAGGCCACGATCGCGTCGTGGGAGAAGTTCTGGATCGTGTTGCCGATGAAGTTGGAGAACTTCGCCGGCTTTTGAACCGAGAGCGCGAACTGGCAATTCGAGATCCGGTTGTTGGACAGAACCGTGTACGGGGCGTCCGTGCGGAAGGCCCGGCCCACCTTGTTGTCCCAGTCCGAAAGTCCCCAGCCCGAAATGCTGTTGGCGCCCCGGATGTTGCAATCGCGCACCGTGATCCGGCTGCAGGAACTGGCGATCTGCACCAAGGCAGTGGTTTTGTAAACCGTCCCCGCCGACTGGTTCTCCGGGCAAATGTCGAGACCAGAGATGTCCCAGAGAGAGGCCGAGGTGACCGAGAGATATTTCAGTTTCGGCGTGGCCCCGGAAGCCGGACGAATGGTCACCGTGGCGGAGTTGTTGCCTTTGACATTCGGCGCGCCGTGGTAGCCGGAGTAGAGGACGATCTCATCGCCGGCCGCGAAGGTCTTGTTGGCGGTGAAGACCGCTTCCAAGGTGCTCCACGGCTGGCTCGCTGTGCCCGGATTGGACATGCTGCCCGTCGCGGGATTCACGTGGTAGGTCGTCGGAGTCGTCGCCGCTTGAACCGCTGGCGCGGCCAGGCAAACGGCGGCGGCGATCCGAAGAGTTTGACGAAGGATTGTGAATAAAGTGAAGGTGTCGTGCAAAATGAAGCGGGGTTTAAGGATCGCAGAGATTAAGTTTCATTGAGTTGCGCGTCCACAGTGGTTAGATTCGTGGGTTTACGGAGGGTGAAAGAACGTAACAAATGGAACCGTTTGTATCCAATTAGCCCCGACGCACCTCCCAGTGGATAGTTTCCGCAACCAATTGAACCCCCGAGACTTGCAACCCTAGGATCAAAGATCCGCGGCGAACAAAGGCGGTCGAGCCAACGAGTCCAAAGTCAGCGGCAATTGGAGCCCTCGCCCGAGAAATTCATCGCGGATTGCTCCGTGCCGGGCCCCTCAATCGCCTTAGGCCACCGCGCACAAGGTGGTATTTCGCACGGCCTATGGGATGGCCGACGAGGCATCTTCAATCGCCGGAGAGCAGCTTCCCCAACTCTCCCGGCGGCACGACAGGTCCTCCCGCTCCGAGTTCAATCCCGCCCTGCCCTCCCGGGTACGAAAACCATCGCAGATCGATGAACATCCGGTCCGGCGTCTCGAGAGGAGCGAAAACCGGTGTCTGGCCGCCAATGGTCAGGCGCTTGGTCCAAGCGGCAGCCGTGTCCGGCGGAACCACCACGCGCAGCACCCCGGTCCCCTGCCCGTCGGAGCGAAGCTGCCCGTTTCCTAGAAAGGAAGCGCGATCCCCGGTCAGTCGGACATCAGGGCACTGGAGCACGCCAGCTTGCAGGACCAAGTTGGCACGACTCTCGTCGAATGCGACCGATTGACCTCCGGACTGCATCGTCACGGATTCGGCGGACGCGGCGGCCAAACCTTGCCAAGTCGATGGGTGCCGGATCAGCCCGAGTGCTTGCAACCGTGCTTCCAGCTTCGCGGCCGTCGGTTTCGCGTGTTGAAACCATGGATCGCCTTGGGCCGGCTGCGGGGGAAGGGAGATGTCGATGGCGAAGGGAGTTCCGGGCATCACGCCCAAGGCGGCGGAAAACTTCACCTGCAACTCTGCCAACCGGAACTCCGCGGCATCGCAGCGAAGCTCAGGTGCCCGCCACGACAGCGGAAACGTCAAGTCGCGCCCGAGGACTTGCCCGAATAGTTCCAGTTCATGAAGCTGGAATTTTGAGAAGGTCGGAGCGCCGGCAAACGGTATGTTTGCCGAGACGCCCCGGAATGAGGCGAGCCGGGTGCCGGACAGCCATAGCTCGCCACCGCCATCCATAATTTCGACCCACGCCGTGCCGATGGTCGAGGAATCCGGAGCAGGCGGTGAGGTTCCAGAAGTTGCCTTGGAGGAAGCCGGTGACGGCGGCGGAGCGCCACCTTTTGGGACCGGTGTTTCCGTTGCGGCGACCACCGGCGGGGGTGCGACGGCGGGCGCGGGTGTCGTCGCGCCGGCCGACACCATGGTGGCCGCCATTTCGAGCGAAAGCGTCAGACGCGGGCGGTCAATCCGGACGTGCGACACGGCGAATTTGCCGCGCAACAGCCGGGTCCACTGGAGATGAACCCGGATTTCGCGAATCTCAAGCAGCGGGGCTTCCAGCGAGTCGCGCAAAGGCGCGGGCTGAAGGCAGCGCAGGTTGCCGATGGCAAAGCCATCCCATGGAGTGCAAGTCGCTCGGCCAACCGTCGTCTCGACCCCGAGCCGGGCGGAGAGTTTTCGACCCAAGTATCCTCGTGCCCACGACGTGGCGAGCACCAGATTCGCGAGTGCCAACAGCAGGAAGGGAGTCAAGAGCAGCACTGCCAGGATCCGCCGTATCCGGCGCTTCTTCCGGGAGGGCGGGGCCGCGGGCATGTCACTTCACTTCTTCTTCGGCGTGGCAGGCTTGGGGGTCGGCTTCGTGGGTGGTGCGGCCGGGGTCGCCGCGCCCTTTGGCTTCACGATGCCGGCTTCGCCAAGTGGGAAGCGGACCACCATGCCATCGTCGGCAATCTTGCTACCCAGGTCGGAAATCTCCTGGAGGCGGTAAACCAGCAATCCGAACTTTTTGTCACCGGTCTTCCCGATCGCGAAGTTCTCCTTGAGGGTGCCGAGGCTGCCTTTCTCCTCGAATTTCCACTCGTGGCCGGTCCACGCGCCCAGCGTGCTGTTGGCGTCGGCGGCCACGTCTTCGATCCGTTTCAACTCGCCGTTGGGCGACTTGAAAACGTCCGTCTTGGGATCGAACTTGAGGGTGGAAAGCATGGCCGCACGTCCCCCGACGATGATGCTCCAGCGGCCGTCGCTGCCTTCGCTGAGGCGGATCGGCACCGCCTCGATGCCCTTGAACTCACGCTTGCCCCAGAACTTGAGGTATTCGTCATACTCCTCCTTGGTGAGACCGAGGCGCTCGTCGAAGGGCAGCGGCACGCCGGGCTTGCCATTCTTGGCGTGCTCGCGGAACCAATCCGGATCCTTCCGCGCCGCCTCCTCCACCTTGGCGATGTACTTGTCGAGTTCCTTGGGCGGCACCACGACCACCACCTCGCCCTTGATCATCGTGTTCGGGATCAAGTAGTCGGCGAGCACCTTCGGGGCCTCCGCGGCGATGACGGCGGGTGCAACGAGGGCGAAAACGGATGCGAGGGTGACTTTCATGGCGGACGGGCGAGCATTTCCGGCCGCGCCGGAAACTCAAGCGGCAATCCGCCGATCTTGTGCCCCTTGGACCGTGGCCGTGCTTCCGCTACAAAACGAAAGGCAGCCCGGAGGCTGCCTTTCCTGGAACTTGGAACTCGTTCCTGCGTGGAAGTTCCCGCATCAAGCGGGCGCGCCATTCTGGATGATGTCCAGGAAGCTCTGCGGCTCCAGCGAGGCACCACCGATGAGGGCTCCGTCGATGTCCGGGCAGGCCATCAGCTCCGCGGCGTTGGACGGCTTCACCGAGCCACCATACTGGATGCGGATCTTGGCGGCGGAGTCGTTGCCGAATTGTTCCGCGACCAGCGAGCGGACGAAAGCATGCGCTTCCTGGGCCTGCTCGGCGGTGGCGGTCACGCCGGTGCCGATCGCCCAGACGGGTTCGTAGGCGATGACCGTGTCGAGCAGGTCGCGCTCGCTCAGGCCCTTGAGACCCAGGCTGACCTGGGTGCGCAGGACCTTTTCAAGTTGGCCGGCCTTGCGCTCCTCCAGCGTTTCGCCAATGCAGAAGATCGGCCGCAGGTTCAGCTCGCGGGCCTTGCGGACCTTGGCGTTGATGACCTCGTCGGTCTCACCGTAGATCGCGCGGCGCTCGCTGTGGCCGAGGATCACGTAATGGACGAAGAATTCCTTGAGCATCATCCCGCTGATCTCGCCGGTGTAGGCGCCGGAGTCGAACTGCGAGCAGTTCTGGGCGGCGAGGGCGATGCTGGAGACGTTGCCGAGGATCTCGGCGGCCTTGGCGAGCGATACGAAGGGCGGAGCGATGACGATGTCGCACGGGAAAGTCCGGTTCTGGACTTTCGACAGGAAGCTCTTGGCGAAGTCCTCGGTCTCGGAAGGACCGAGGTTCATCTTCCAGTTCGCGGCAAAGATGGGCTTGCGGATCATGAAATAGCGGATGGGTGCGGAATGGGCAGCGGGTTTCGGGCCAAGTCAGGCTTCGGTTAGAGCGGCCACGCCGGGAAGCACCTTGCCTTCAAGCAATTCCAGCGAGGCACCACCACCGGTGGAGATGAAGGTCATCTTCTCATCGAGGCCGTATTTGTTCACCGCGGTGACGGAATCGCCACCGCCGACGATGGTGACGGCATCGCTGGAAGCCATGGCCTCCGCGACGGCCTTGGTGCCGTGGCCGAAGCTGTCGATTTCGAAGACGCCCATCGGGCCATTCCAGATGATGGTCTTCGCCTTCGCGACTTCCGCCACGAACTCGCCGATCGCGACGTCGCCAATGTCGATACCTTCCCAACCGTCCGGAGTTTCGCCACCCTGCTCGTAGGGTGCGGTGCACTTGGTCTCAGCGCCTTCCTTGAACTCCTGGGTGATGCGGGTGTCGGCGGGGAGCAGGAACTTCACGCCCTTCTCCTTGGCCTTGGCGAGGATCTCGAGGGCGAGGTCGAGCTTGTCGGCTTCCACGCGGCTATTGCCGGTCTTGTAGCCCTGCGCCTTGCGGAAGGTATTGGCCATGGCGCCACCGATCAGGAAGGCATCGGCCTTTTCCATGAGGCGGGTGATGACTTGGATCTTATCGGAAACCTTCGCGCCGCCCATGATGACGAGGAAGGGCTTCTCCGGGTCTTCCAGCTTGCCATCGAGGTATTCGAGCTCGCGTTCCATGAGGAAGCCCATGGCGCTCTTGGAAGCGAAGTGCGTGACGCCTTCGGTCGAGGCGTGGGCGCGGTGGGCGGTGCCGAAGGCATCGTTCACGTAGATCTCGGCATTGCCAGCGAGGGCCTTGGCGAAGTCGCCTTCGTTGGCTTCCTCGGCGGGATAAAAGCGGGTGTTTTCCAGCAGCAGCACTTGGCCGGGCTGGAGAGCGGCGCGCAGGGCGGCGACTTCATCGCCGATGCAGTCCGGTGCCAGCTTCACTTCCTGGCCGAGGATCTCGCCAAGGCGGGCGGCGGCGGGCGCGAGGGAATACTTCGGCTCCGGGCCGCCCTTCGGACGCCCGAGGTGGGAGCAGAGCACGAGCTTCGCGCCGCCCTTGAGGAGATGTTGAATCGAAGGAACCGCTCCCTGGATGCGGGTATCGTCGGTGATGACGCCGCCTTCCAGCGGGACGTTGAAGTCCACACGCATGAGGACTTCCTTGCCGTTGACGTCTAGGTCGCGGATCGAGAGCTTGGCCATGGCGCGGGACTGCCCGAAGACGCCGGGCAAGTCAAGCACCGCTGGGGACCGATCCTGTCAGGGGTGTCGTCTTGCTCGTGATATCGGGAATCACGCCCGGCAACACCTCCACGGCCACCACGCAAACATCGTCGTCATGATGGCGGCGCTTCTGGTACGACGCCACCTCGCAGACAATCTTGGCGGGCATGGCGGCCAGCGGCCCGTCGAGCGACTCGTCGAAGGTTGAAATCAGACGCGGCATGCCGAATTCCTTGCCGGCCGGATTCTCGGCCTCAACCACGCCGTCGGTGAAGAGGAGGAACACGTCACCCGCACGGATCGGCGAGGACGAGGTGTGATACACCATGTCGCCCATCAACCCGAGCGCCGGCTGCTTCTGCGCGCCATTCCACAGCATCTGCGGCGGGTTCCCGTTGCTGCGGCGCGCCCGCAGGGGCGCGGGATGCCCGGCCACCGCCCACGTCGCCTTCGCCTCGCGGGTGTCCAACACCATGAAGAACGCGGTGACGAACAGCGTCTGCTGGCTGCGCTCGATCACGTCGTGCAGCTCGCGATTGAGGATCCCCAGGAAGTCGCCCGGATTTCCCGCGGAAATGACATGATTGCGAACGACCGCGCGCAGGATGGCGGTGACCAGTGCCGAGCGCGCCCCGTGCCCCATCACGTCGGCGATCAGCACGCCGGTACGATGTTCATCGAGCTCCATCAGGTCGAAGAAATCGCCGCCGACGGTCGAGGCAGGTTGATAGAAATGGGCGAACCCGAGCCGCAGCGGGTCGTCCCGCTTGGTGGTGTCAGGATAGCCGGAGGGCAGCAGCGCGTTTTGGAACTCGCGCGCCATCTCCAATTCCTCGCGCAGCAAGGCTGTCTTCGCATCCACCTCCGACTCCAGTTCGCGGTGGTAGCGCATTACCCGCGAGGTCATGATGCCGAAGTCGGCCGCCAGGTCCTCGACCTCGTCGCCTGTCTTGATGGACTCAATGCGCTCCAAATCCTCACGCGCCGCCCGGCGTTTTGAATCCGCCTCGCCTTCCGAAAGCGTCGGATCCCTCCGCAGTCGCACCGTTTCCGCCAAGGCCCGCGTCGCTTGGCTCAGCATCGCGATCGGTTGCAAGATCTTGCGGTCCACCAGCGCATAGCCGGCCAGCACACAGAGCCCGGTGGCGAGCCCCGCCACGGCACCGACCAGGAGCACTTGGCGCCGCAAGGGCGCGACCACCGCGTCTTTCGGCGATGAATAGAGGACATAACCGCCCGGCTCGAAGAGCTTGCGATCGATCTCCGGCGACTGGATGGCCGCGAAGCCGGTCATCCGCTCGTCTTGCGTGCCCTTCCCGGTCAGGGTCCAGCCAGTGCGACCCACCCGGACACACAGCAACGAATCCGGCTCCAGCTTTTCCTTCAGAGGCTGAAACCCCTTGTCGCCAGTGCGGGCCAGAATGTGGCCGTCGGAAAGCAGGATTTCCAAGCGCGCCCGGTCGTCCTCGTCCGTGGGGCGAAGCGCGAGAAACAGCGGTGAGACATCGAGCACCAGCTTGGCCACGCCAAGGAATTCGCCATCGCGATGCAGCGGCATCACCAGATCGAGCGAAAACACACCGGCACTCGCGTCGAAATGCAGCACCTCAGTCCACATGCCACCCTCCTGGAGGCCGCGCCCGATGGTCCACCATTCCTCGTCCGATTGGTCGTAGTCGGTGGTCTTGCGGGTGGCGGCCACTACCCGGCCGCTGGTCTCGGTCACCAGGATCTCGGCGGCTTGCGGATGGGCGGCAACGTAACGGGTCAGGCTCCGCGCCGCGGGATTGTTGAGGATTCCCTGCAATAGCGGATCATCCACCGGGAGCTTCGACCAGCGCTTCTCGATCGCCGCGACCTCCCCTTTCCCTGCTGGCGGCCCCGGTGCGTTCAGGAAATCCGGCAGCGCGGGGTCGGCGGCGATCCAGCTCCAGAAATGTCCGGATTGGGACTCAACGGCACTTTCCAGAGAACGCGCCAAGGTCCGCGCTTCGGCTTCGTGAAGCCGCCCCTTGGTGGCAAGCAGATGGCCGAAGCCGAACGTTTCAAGCACGATCAATCCCACCAAGAGCGGGAGCAGTGCGGCGATGGCAAGCGCCAGCGCGATCTTCGCGCGAAGTCCGAGGGGCGGAAGTCTCACAGTAGTGATCTAACTCCCGTCTCGCGTGGTTGGCCAGCAGCTTTTCGATGCCTCCATCTCCAAGGGCAGAACTCACACAAGCCTTCTTGCTGCAATTGGATGCACATCCCCGTTAGCCGCCCAAGTAGCTCATCTCCGCCTTCGGATGCGGAACCAAGCCACGTTCTTCAGAATAGCGATCTTGCCGCACGGTCCACAACCCGCGCACCGCCGCCTGAATCATGTCTTCTCCCGCCCCACCGCGAATCAGTCCGCGGATGTCATGGCCGTCGGCCGCGAACAGGCAGGTGAAAAACTTGCCGTCCGCCGACAACCGCAGCCGCTGGCAGTCGCGGCAAAACGGCCGTGTCACCGAGGCAATCACTCCGATTTCCCCCGCCCCATCGCGATGGCGCCAGTGTGCTGCCACTTCGCCGCGATACGCCGGATCCCGTGGCACCAGATCGAACTCCGTCGAAAGAATCTCCAGCAGCTCCGCCGCCGGCACCACCTCGGCCAGCTTCCAGCCGTTGGTCTCGCCGACGTCCATGTACTCGATGTAGCGAAGATCGATGCCCTGTGTCTTCGCCCACCGGGCCAGCGGCAGCACTTCGCCCTCGTTCACGCCCCGCTGGATCACGGCATTTGCCTTCACCTTGAGACCGTAAGTTTGCGCGGCATTGATGCCAGCCAGCACGCGATCGACTTTTGCCCCCACACCATTCATGCGGGCGAAGGTTTCCGGATCGAGCGCGTCCAGGCTCACCGTCACCCGGCTCAGCCCGGCCAGAGCCAGCGCTTCGGCGTGATGGGCGAGCAGCACGCCGTTGGTGGTAATCGCGATATCTTTCACCCCGTCGATCGAAGAAAGCATCGCCACCAAATCCTCGATGCCGCGACGCAGCAGCGGCTCGCCGCCGGTGAGGCGGACCTTTTCCACCCCCAGCGGAACCAGCAGGCGGGTCAGCCGCACGAGTTCCTCGAAGGTCAACAAGTCCTCGCGCGGCAGGAAGCGATATCCCGGCCCGAAAACTTCGACGGGCATGCAATAGCGGCAGCGGAAATTGCAGCGGTCGGTCAGCGAGATGCGCAGATCCCGCACGCCGCGTCCGAGTCGATCCACCGGTTGGCTCACGGCCGCACCATGGCCGCGAATCGGAGATTCGGGAAATGAAAAGGTCTAAGGAGGCAGATGAAATCCGCTACACCGCGTCATCCGGCGGGGCCGTCAGAGATCGATCAGCTTCCACCCCGACTTGGAAGTCTTGAACCAGGTGATGTTCACCTTCTCGAATTCCTTCTCGCGCGGCTCCCACACCATCAAAGTGACGGCCCCCACCGTGCGGCCACCTTGCTCCTCAATCTTCTCGACCTTGATCTCTTTGACTTCCCCGAACCGGTGACCGTCGGATTCCTCCTGTCCCATTTCCTTCACACGAGCAGTCAGTTTTTCGAATTCCTCGGCGACTCGCCTGGAGATCAGGTCGGGGCTCGCGATCTCCGGATCGTCTTCTTTCACGAACAGGCTCCTTTTCGCCTCTGGAACCTTGCCGGCCGTGACCGCGCTCCAGAAGGCCGAGGAAAGATCGGCGACCTCCTTTATGCGCTTGTCTTCTTCCGCCGCCGAAATCGAGGTGGCTCGTCCGATGACGAGCACCGCGATGCCCTTTGGCAGAGATTTCATTGAGCCGAGGCTGCATCGCCTCCGTAAATATGCAACCGCGCAACCGGTCACCGCGGAAGATCACTTTGCACGGCCCGCGTATCGGGCGGCATGAGACGCGCCGCTCCAGCGACTGCCGCCATCGCCCTTGCCGCGGCGACTGTGGTCTATGCGACGCTTTTCCATTCCGGAGTCGAGCAGAGCTATCGCCTGTGGTATTACACGCCCGCCGCCGCCTTGGCCGGGGCGTTCATCGCCCAGCGCTTGAACCCGGGGAACCTCCAGCCCCGCACGCTGGCCATTGATCTCGTGATGGCCTTGCTGTGTCTCGCCCGGCCGCTCACCGGCCAGCCGCCGGTATCGGGCCATGCTTGGTTTGCCGTGCACGCGTTGCTCACCCTTGAAGGAAGGTTTTCCCGGGTTCTCGCCGCGACCGTGCTCGGTATCACGCTCTACGCGAAACTGGTGCTTTGGCACGGCGACGTGACGTTGTGGCCGGGGCTTGCCGCTGGCCTGCTGAGTGGCGGGCTGTGGCGACGTTGGCATGAACCACCGGTGCCTTGAGGTCGGAGTCATGAGCGTGTAACCGGATCCCTTCATGGCCGCTCAAATCAGCCGCATTGTCCTCTTCGTCGCGGATCCGTCCAAGGTGGCCGCTTTCTACCAAGAGCACTTTGGCCTCGAACCGGTTGGACCGGAGGAAGATGGCTGGATCGAGCTCGGGGCCGGCGGCTGCAACTTGGCCCTGCATCGCGGCAAGCTTGCGCCCGGGATTTCCTCGCATTCCCCGGCGAAAATCGTCTTCGCGGTGAGCGACGTGCGGGCCGAAGTCGAGCGCCTGACCCGCGAAGGACTCAAGTTCGGCAAGGTTCACGATTGGAACGGCTTCTCGTTCGCCGACACCAAGGATCCCGAGGGCAATCCCATCCAGCTCTCCAGCCGGGGCGTGGCCAAGGCTTGACCGACCGGCACGCCTCGCGCATCGGATCGGCGTGCCTCTCTGGAAATCGCCCGCCTTCCTCATCATCGGCTCGCAGTTGCTCTTTTCGATCTCCGACGTGATTGGGGCGCGGGCGATGAAAACACAGGGCTTCACGCCCGCGGCGTTCTTCACGTGGTGGTTCCTTCTCTATACGGCCATCCGCCAGATCGCGGTGTTCGGCCAACTTTACATCTATTCTTCGATGGAACTTGGCCGTTCGGTGGCCTTGTTCGGCGCCGGATCGATCATCATCGGCAACGTGATGGGCTTCCTGCTCTTCAAGGAAAGCCTGAGCATGCCCGCCTACGTCGGCGTGTCGCTGGCCATTTGTGCGTTCCTCGCGCTCGCCTTGCTCCCCGCCGGAATTAAACCTTGATGCCATGGACCGCCTGCTGACCCTCGCCCAAGCCGATGCGCAGACCGCCTTGCTGCGGCCGCTCGGCACGGAAATGGTCGCGCTTTCTTCGGCGCTCGGGCGGACCGTGGCGGCCCCGCTGACCGCCGATCGGGCGTTTCCGCCCTACCGTCGGGCGATGATGGATGGGATCGCCTTTTCCGCAGGCTCGTTGCCGGCCGCCGGGCCGCTGATCGTCGCCGGGCTGCACGCCGCGGGCGATCCCCCTCCCGGCTTTCTGCCACCGGGGCAAGCTTGGGAAATCATGACCGGTGCCGTGGTGCCGGACGATTGTGACACGGTGGTGCCCTACGAGGATCTGGAAAGCGGGCGGCCGAAGGCGGGGTTCAAGAAAGGCCAGTTCATCCATGAGGCCGGCAGTGATGCCGCGGCTGGTGCGACGTTGGTGAAGGCCGGCAGCACGGTCGGTCCGGTGGAGATCGCCATCGCGGCGTCGGTGGGACTGACGGAAGTGGAGGTCTTCCGCCGCGCAAAGGTGGCCATCCTTTCTACCGGTGACGAAGCCGTGCCGCCGGGAGTCGCACCGCAGCCATGGGAGATCCGTCGTTCGAACGGCCCGATGCTGGAAGCCATGCTCGTCGGCCGCGGCAACGAAGTCGTTTCCCACGATCACGCGCCCGACGATCCCGCGATCTGCGGACGCCAACTCGACGAGGCCTTGGCGACGTGCGACGTGCTGCTGATCTGCGGCGGGATTTCCAAGGGAAAGAAGGATTTCATTCGCGGTCTGCTAGAGGAGCGCTTGGGCAGGCCCGCCTTCCACGGCGTCGAGCAACGTCCTGGCAAACCGCTGGCTTTCTGGCCCGGCCCGCCGGTAGTGTTCGCGCTGCCAGGCAATCCGGTGTCGGTGCTGGCCACCTTCACACGCCACGTGCTTCCCGCGCTGGCGCGATTGGAAGGACGCGAGTTCTCGCCGCTGAAGGTGCGCATGAGCGAGGCTCCCGCGCCGCTGCCGAAGTTCTCATGGCTGCTGACCGTCGCGATGGATCCCGATGGCACATTGCTCGCTCGTCCGCCGGCGAACTCCGGCGATTTCATTTCGGTGGCGGACTCGTGCGGCATCGTGGAGGTTCCACCCGCGCTCGCTCCGACCGAACTCTCCTTCTTCCCCTTCCCCAATCTCCAATAATCAATCTCCAATATCCCTTCCCGTGTCCCTGTCCCACGTCAACGAGCAGAACCAAGCCGCGATGGTCGATGTCTCGGCGAAGGACATCACCGTTCGCATCGCGACCGCCGAGGCGCGGGTCACGGTGAACGACGCGGTGGCGGCGCAGTTCGACGGCCGCGACTTTGTTTCGAAAAAGGGCCCGGTGTTTCAAACCGCGATTCTCGCCGGCACCATGGGTGCGAAGCAAACGTCGTCGCTCATCCCGCTGTGCCATCCGCTGCCGCTCGACTCCTGCAAGTTCGAGGTCGCCTTCGAGGACCGCGAGGCTCGCATCCGCTGCACCTGCAAGACCACCGGCAAGACCGGCGTCGAGATGGAGGCCCTGACCGGTGCCAGTATCGCCGCGCTCGCCTTCTACGACATGTGCAAGGCGCTCGATCCAGCGATGGTGATCCACGGCGTGAAGCTGTTGGAAAAGACCGGCGGCAAGAGCGACTACCGGGCCGATGAATGATCCCGCCGCCAAGACGCCAAGTCCGCCAAGCTGGAATGACTTCAGGAGCTTGGCGACCTTCGCGTCTTGGCGGTTCCCCTTTTCACCATGACCACTCTCATCCTCATCGGCGGCAAGAGCCAGCGCATGGGCCGCGACAAGGCCACCATCGAGCGTCCGGATGGCATTCGCCAGATCGATTGGCTGACACGGCTCGCCCGGTTGAACGGAGGCGAAGTCTTTCTCTCGATGCGCGACGACTCCACTCCGCCGGCGGACTTCCCGGTCGTGACCGACGAAGTCGCGGGAGGTGGCCCCTTGGCAGCCTTGGCCGCGATCCATGCGAAAAAGCCGGACGGTCCGGTGCTGGTGCTCGGTTGCGACTTGTTCATGCTGGATGAAACGACCGTGACGCACCTGCTTTCGCAGCGCGATCCGAACCGTGACGCGACGTGCTTCGCCAACCGCATCGACGGCCGGCCCGAACCACTGTGCGCCATCTACGAGGTTTCTGGTATTTCGAAAGCCGCTGAAGCGCTGGGGCGTGGAGATCACTGCGCGCGGCACTTTCTCGAATCGCTCGACCCGCTGGTGCTACAGCTCCCCCATCCCGCGGCGCTCGACAACGCGAACACGCCGCAGGAACTCGCCGAGTGCTTCGCCAAGCTGCAGCACGGCGTGACCCGGAAGACGGTTCACGTGCTCTACTTCGCCAAACTCCGCGAATCGCGCGGGCTCGATGAGGAAAAGGTCGAAACCCTCGCGTGCACGCCCGCCGGACTCTACGAAGAGCTGCGGTTCCGCCACCGCTTGCCCTTGGAGATCGGCAGCCTGCGCGCCGCCCGCAATGGCGATTTCTGCGAGTGGGACGAGTTGATTTCCGATGGCGATGAGATCGTCTTCATTCCCCCTGTTGCCGGAGGTTGAGCCATGTTTGCCATCGTCACCGATCCCATCGACCCGCGCGCGCTGCGGGAAAGCATCCTCGATCCCGCCGCGGGCGGCTTCTGTTCGTTCGAAGGCTGGGTGCGCGATCACCATCAGGGCCGCGCCGTGCTTTCCCTCGAGTACGAGGCCTATCGTAGTTTGGCGGAGAAGGAAGGAAACCGCATCGTCCACGAGGCCCGCCAGCGGTTCGATATCCTCCACGCACGCTGCCACCACCGCGTCGGCAGCCTGGCCATCGGCGAACTCGCGGTGGGCGTGGTGGTGACCGCCGCTCATCGTGACGCGGCCTTCGACGCCTGCCGCTACATCATCGACGAGGTGAAGTTCCGCGTGCCCATCTGGAAGAAGGAACATTTCGCAGACGGCACCTCCGGCTGGGTCCGCTGCGACCATTGCCACGAGGCGGGCCACCGCCACCACCATCACGGGTGATCGATTTGTATGACAACTTCCGGTGAGGATCGCCTTGCCGGGATCGGGCATCCTGCCATGGTTCGGCCATTGCCATGGCCTATCTCGACGACGAATCCTTCCTCCTCCACTCGCCGACTGCCCGCCGACTGTTCCATGAGGTCGCCAAGGACCAACCGATCTACGATTACCACTGCCACCTTTCGCCAAAGGAGATCGCGACCAACCACCGCTGGGAAAACCTCGCCGACATCTGGCTGGGCGGCGACCACTACAAGTGGCGCTTGCTGCGGGCCAACGGCATCGACGAGGAATACATCACCGGCGCCGCGTCGCCGCGGGAGAAGTTCCAGGCCTGGGCGGAAACCGTTCCCTTCACCCTGCGCAACCCGATCCACCACTGGACGCACCTTGAGCTGCGCCGCTACTTCGGGATCGACACCCTGCTGAGCCCGGCCACCGCCGACGAGATTTGGGAAGAGGCCAATGCCCGCCTGGCGGAGCCGGATTTCTGCGTCCATGGCATTCTGGAGAAGTTCCAAGTGAAGATGGTCGGTACCACCGATGATCCGGCCGAGCCGTTGGATCATCACGAGACGATCGCCTTCAGCCCGCTGCAGACGAAGGTCCTGCCGACCTTCCGCCCCGACAAGGCCTTCGCTGTCGATCAGCCGAAGGCCTTCAATGCGTGGATCGAAAAGCTGGAGGAGATCACCGACACCGGCATCCACCACGTCTCGGACCTGTTGCAATCCTTGCAAAAGCGGCACGATGACTTCCACGCCGCCGGCTGCCGGCTTTCCGACCACGGTCTCGAGCGCTGCCCGGCGCTGGCGTGCGACGACGCGGACGCCTCGATCATCTTCGACAAGGCGCGGCGCGGCCTGCCGGTCACGGCGGACGAAAAGGAGAAATTCACCTTCTTCCTGATGGTGTTCTTCGGCCAGCAGGACGCCGCGAAGGGCTGGACCAAGCAGCTCCACCTCGGACCCTTCCGCAACGTCAACCCGCGGATGTTCGATCTCCTCGGTCCGGATGCCGGCTTCGACACCATCGGAGATGAGCGCCAGGGCGCGGCGTTGATCGCCTACCTCGGCACGCTCGCGGAGCAGGGCAGCCTGCCACAGGTGATCCTCTACAACATCAACCCGCGCGACAATTATCTGTTCGCCGCGATGACCGGTGCCTTCCAAGACGGCACCGTGGCCGGCAAGATCCAGTTCGGCAGCGGCTGGTGGTTCCTCGACCAGAAAGATGGCATGGAACTCCAGCTCAACGCGCTGTCCTCCACCGGCCTGCTGTCGCGCTTCGTCGGCATGCTCACCGACTCGCGCTCGTTCCTGTCCTTCCCCCGCCATGAATACTTCCGCCGCATCCTCTGCAACCTGATCGGCACCGAAGCCGACCGCGGCGAGCTGCCGGATGACTTCGACGCGCTGTCCAAGCTGGTGGCCGACGTGTGCAGCGGCAACGCCAGCCGCTACTTCGGCTTCTGACCCGGGCTGTTCCTACGGTCCTCAGCGAGGCAAGATCTTGTCGAGATACCGGTATAGGAAAAACGCTCCCGTGCCGATGCTCCCCCAGACCAGCGGCCAAGGCCATGTCTTCGCCATGCTGTTTTCCCAGTTCGATGGAAGCCAGAGAATGACTGCCATGGCACCGTAGGCGGCTACCCCGGCGGCGACGGGCATGAACACCTGTCTCGCCGGATGTTCGCCCTTTCTTCCCACCCAAGAAAAGGACCGAAAGGATCGCCGGCTCAGCATCGCGTCCATCCATGACGCGCCCCCCAGCATCACGAGCAAGAAGACCGACACGGTCACGAGCACCAGGCTTTGGGTGAGAACTCGGGGAAAGGGTTCTTTCGAGAGCGGACCCTCAATCAGGAATCCCAGCGTCATCAGGACTGCTCCCACCGTTGGAAACACGGCCACGACGATCATCAATCGGACGAAGAGAATGGCTGCCCGCAAGCCGAACGGCAGTTTCGGAACTCCGGTCGCCGGGCGATCGCCTGCTTTTTCGGGCTGCGAGTCGGGACCTTCCATCACTTGGGCAAGGTGCGGTCGAGATAGCGATACAGCAGAAACGCTCCGCTTCCAACGCTGCCCCAAATGAGCGGCCATGGAAATGTCCGGGAAAGGTCGTGGATGAAGATCGATGGAATCCAAAACAGCACGGCGACCATTCCTCCGGCGACAAGGACTCCCACCATCGTCAAACCGATCCCACGTCCCGGATGACGGGGGCTCGTGCCGGTTGGACGACTTTCCAGATGCATGGTGAGCCAGATCGCGCCCATAAGCATTCCGACGACGATCATCTCGGCCACCACCAAGATCAGGCTGACCACCACGCCCTCGGGATACGGATTGTCACCAAGGGCCGCGGGGACGAGAGTCGCGACGGTGAGTATCGTCAGACCCAGAAGGACGAAAGCCAAGCCAACGATGACGATCCAGACGAAGAGGATCGCCAGCCGCAGCCCCAATGGGACGGCGGGCATCTCCTCCTCGGTTTCTTTTGGGACTGGCATCGCCCCGTCATCATGGCGGGGCGATGAGGGGAATGAAGCACTGTCATGAAGAATTCAAGGGCCGCGAATCTGACGAGACCGTGACAAATGCCCGGAAATCCTGTTGCAAATCCATCTCAATTGCAGAATCCTCACCCCGATGGCGCTTGCGACGGCCCAGGAACTCGAAACCGACAGCTTGCTCAGTCTGAGCCAGGCGAAAGTCGGTTGTGATTTCCGGATCAAATTCCTGAATGGGCCGGCCTGCGAGCAGCTCCGCAAGCTGGGATTCTGCGAGACCTTGCAAGTCCGCAAGCTGGCCGACGGCCGCAATTTGATCTGTTCCGTCTGCGGCACCCGGCTCGCGCTCAGTCGCGAGCTGGCCAGCCAGGTGATGGTCGCCGTCGCCTGATTGATTTTCCGATGTCCGGTTCCCTCGAAACCGTCGCCCTCGCCGGCAATCCCAACGCCGGGAAAACCACGCTCTTCAACGCTCTCACCGGCTCCAACCAACAGGTCGGCAACTACGCCGGCGTCACGGTGGAGCGAAAAAGCGGGGAGTTTTTCACCCCGCACGGCCGCAAGCTGCGGGTGGTCGATCTCCCCGGTTGCTACGCGCTCGATGGCGGTAGCCCTGACCAGCAGATCGCCCGCAAGGCGCTGCTCGGCGAGATCGAAGGCGAGGCGAAACCCGATCTTGTCGTCTGCGTGCTCGATGCCTCGAACCTCGAGCGCCATCTCGTGCTGGCCCTGCAAGTGATCGAGCTCGGGTTACCGGTGGTCATCGCGCTGAACATGGTGGACGTCGCGGAGAAGGCCGGACTGCGGCTGGACCCGCAGAAGCTTTCCGAGGAACTCGGCGGCGTGCCGGTGGTCCCGATCCAAGCGAACGCCGGCAAGGGACTGGTCGAGTTGAAACAGGCATTGCGGCACCCCTTCCCTCACCCGCCGACCCCGGCATGGAGTCCGGAAGGCCGGCAAGCCCGCGTGCTGCAGATCTGCGAAGTCGCCGCCCGCCGGCCGGACGCCCACAGCGCGACGCTTTCCGACAAGCTCGATGCCTGGTTACTCCACCCGGTTGCCGGCTGGGTGGCATTCACCGCCATCATGATTGGCATCTTCTGGACGATCTTTTCCATCGCCGAGATCCCGATGGGCTGGATTGAGGCCGGTACCGGCGTGGTGCGCGATTGGGTGAACGCGTCGATGCAAGAGGGCGACTTCCGCTCGCTACTGGCGGACGGCATCGTCACCGGAGTGGGCGAAGGCGTGCTGGTTTTCCTGCCGCAGATCGTGCTGCTGTTCTTCTTCATCGGACTGCTGGAAAGCTCCGGCTACATGGCGCGGGCGGCCTTCCTCATGGACGGCGTGATGGCGAAGGCAGGCCTGAGCGGAAAGGCCTTCCTGCCCCTGCTGAGTTCCTACGCCTGCGCCATCCCCGGCGTGATGGCGACCCGCACCATCGACTCGGCCAAGGAGCGCCTGACGACCATCTTCGTCGCGCCGTGGATGAGTTGCTCGGCGCGGCTACCGGTCTATTTGACGCTCGTGCCGCTGCTGCTCTCGAATATGACGGGGCTGCAGAAAGCGCTGATCTTTTCGGCCATCTACGTGACCGGCACCGTCACCGCCTTGGTGGTAGCGCGCATCCTCCGCGGCCGGCTTGGCGAGGACAAGACGCCGTCCCACTTCCTGCTGGAACTGCCACCCTACCGGGCACCCCAGTGGCGTTACATTTTCCGCCACGTGCTTGGCCGGGCAGGTGCTTTCCTGAAGAACGCGGGCACCATCCTGCTGGCGATCTTCATCATCCTGTGGGCCTTGAGCACCTATCCCAAGAGCGGATCGCAAGATCCTGGGGAGCAGCTTGCGCATAGCGCCATGGGTCGCATCGGCGCGGTGGTGGAGCCGCTGGTGAAGCCGCTGGGATTGGACGGCCGGGCGGGCACGGCCATCCTCACTTCATTCGCCGCGCGTGAAGCGTTCGTGGGCTCGATGACCCAGCTTTTCCATGTCGAGGAAAGCGAGGACGAGGATGAAACCTTGAATCGGCTCCAGACCGCCCTCGCTTCGGCGGCGTGGCCGGATGGCCGGAAGATGTTCACGCTGCCGGCATTGCTGGGGCTGATCGTATTCTACATTTACGCCCTGCAATGCCTGCCGACCTCGGCAGTGGTGGCCCGTGAAGCGGGCTCGCTGAAGTGGGCGATCGGGCAATTCGTGTTCATGAGTGCCTTCGCTTGGTTGGCGGCATTTGCCGTCTTCCAGATCACCTCGATGTTTCTCTGAGATGAACGATTGGCAAACTTGGGCCGTCGTGGCTGTCGTACTGCTAGCAACCGCATTTCTTGCTCGCAAGGCAACCGGCCGCGGGAAAAAGAAGAAAGGCTGCGGTCACGACTGCGGCTGCGGAAAATAATTCCCCGCTCAGCCACTTGCGACCGCTGCGCGACCGTCACTTCCGCGGCCGCGTGGCCATGACGATCCGGATGATCGCCAGCGGCAGCAGGGAAATCCCCACCGCGGCAACGGCGACTTTCCAGCCGGGATAAACCCGCGGGCGGTCGGCATCGAGACCCGCCAATCCCTCGCGGACCACTTGGTCCTGCGGCACGAAAAACCATTCCCGCGCTCCGAAATCGGCGTCCGCATGACGGCCGGCGACATCGCCGAATTCCGTATGCACCGGCCCCGGGCAAAGCGCCATCACGCGGATGCCGTGGTCGCGCACCTCGATGCGCAAGGCTTCGGAAAAGCTACTGACATACGCCTTGGTCGCGGCATAAACCGCGAAATCCGGGATCGGCAGCAGGCTGGCCAGCGAACTGACATTGAGAATCGCCCCGCTTTTCCGCTCGATCATCGACGGCAGCAAGGCGTGGGTGAGATGGGTCAGGGCCTCCACGTTCAGGCGCAGCATTGCCTCGACTTTCATCCAGTCGGAGGTGACGAACTCGCCGTAGTCGCCCATGCCGGCATTGTTCACCAGCAGGTCGGGGACGAGCCCCTTGGAAAGCAGATGGCCGACTGCCTGCAGCCGCGCGTTCGGGTCGGTGAGATCCGCCTCCAGCGGCATCACGCGCAGGCCGGGATGGTGTTTCTCCAACTCGCCGGCAAGCTCGACCAAGCGTTCCGCACGGCGAGCAACGATCACCAGCGTCTCGCAGCGGGGTGCGAGCTGGCGGGCAAACTCGGCCCCGATGCCGGCGGAAGCGCCGGTCACCAGGGCACAGGAGTAACGGGTCAACGACACGTTTTAGGCAACGGGTTCGGCCTGCGGCTGAGCCTGGACCTGGACGATGCGCAGCGGCAGGCGCATCAGCAGTTCGCCGTCGCAGCCGAGGTCGATCGAGTAGATGCCGCCCTTCGGGAACTGGAGGCCCTGAAGGTTGAGGATCACGTTGCGGGTGAGGAACGGAACACCGGCGGGAAGTTGCACTTCGAATTCCGGCTCGATCGGCATGTTCTGCGGGTCGAGTGCCTCGCCATCTTCGTTGATGATGTTGATGGAGAGCTTGTGACGGCCGGAGTCTTCCGGGGTGAAGCAGAAGCGGAGGGCGAGGCTGCAGCTCGGGTGAATGACGGGGAGCTGGCGGGCGGCGAGAGTGTCGAAGGTGCCGGAAATGACGAGCTTGCCGTTGTAGTCAGCGGCGAAGTCGCAAAGGGTGGCAATTTGGATGTCCATGATCGTGACTTGGGTCGATAGGTGAAAAATGCCCCGCGCTGCGGGGCATGGGGTATCTGCCGCCAAAGTCGTGCCGCGTCCAGTCCCGAAAACAACGAGTTTTCCAGACCCACGCGGAGAGAGTGGAATGGGTGCAAAGCCCGCACCAGTGGTCGGAGACCCGGACTGCGCGCAGCCCTGCTGCCGCTCAAAGCCAGCAGCCCTGCTGCGGGGAAGCACCGGGTCGTAGCGACTCACCAGTGGAGGATCCGCGGCACCCGCCCTTCGCAGCGAACGACCGTCGCTCCGCGGCGGGTGTGACGGTTGTCCTAAGGAAGAACCCTCCCCCTGTCACTTCCCGGTCTCAGGACTCTGCCCCGCCGATGCCGGTCGCCAGAGGGTTTCGACCGTCACATCGTGCTCCCCGGAGTGGAGGTCGATGCGAGGTGAGTGATCGCCATAGGTAGTGGGCTCGCCGACCCCGTAAAAGATCAGGTCCTGGTGATGATCGAAACAGCCCTGCAAACGGATGATCGAGTGCCCGCCACGAATCCGGACGAACCGGGCATTCAGCCCCCCGAACTCCTTTGGAATCTGCTCCCCACTGAAACTCACGCTGGCGATGTTCCGCTCGTCTTCCGGGATGGTCGCCCAGAGCTTCGTCATCGCGAGGTGCATGCCAGCGAGCCGCTCCTGTGACAGTGCTCTCGCCATCCGCGCCTGCCTCGAGGTCACCTCGCAGTTCGGGAACACGATCAAGAGCAACAAGAAGCCGGCGATCCCCCACAGGATCGAACCAAGAAGGCAGCCCGGTCTCCGGGCCCGGGGCGCGCCACGACGGGTTGGCGTCTCGCCACGGGGATCTGCCATGGATAGGAAGGAAAATCGGAGAGTCGGCCGGCCATGTCCGTCAGGCCAGCCAGCTTGGGCGAATCACTCCTCCCCTTCCTCAGGTTGCTCCGGTTGCTGCTCCTCCTCGAGTTCCGACGGATCCACCTCCAGCGCCCGGGGAATGGGCTCCACTTCGGCTTCGTTGCCGCTCGGCGGAGGCGTCGTGTCGAGCAAATGGCCATCCGGCGTATGGATCACGCCTTCGGCGGCTTCTTCCGCAGTGACTTCCTGGGCCTTCGGCGCGGCGACCGATTCGTCGATCACTTCCAAGGCCTTTGGCGCCGGGGCGATGATTTCTTTAATCTCGTCTTTCAAGGGCTCGAAGAACGCCTTCACGATCGGGGCGGCGTTTTTGCCACCGCTGGGGTTCTCGCCCGGCCGGCCTTCATAGACGGCGGCGAAGGCGAAACGCGGCTGGTCGAAGGGCATGAAACCGGCGAACCAGGCGAGGTTCGTTTTGTCTGCGATCTTCCACTGGGCGGTGCCGGTCTTGCCACAGAGCTCGGTAAAGCTCAGGCCGGCGGCGCGGCCGGTGCCACCATCGACGACCTCGCGCATGCCCTCGCGGGTGATCTCGATCGCTTTCGCATCGATGCCGAGCCAGTTGCGGCGCTCGGGGACGGCCTGCTTGATGACACGACCGTAAGGGTCTTGAACTTGGTTGACCAAGTGGAGCTTGGGCAAGACGCCCCCATTGGCGATTCCCGCCATGGCTTGCGCCACCTGGAGCGGCGTCACCAGCACCGGGCCTTGGCCGATCGACATATTGAACGCATCGCCGTCCTTGAAGCGGCGCTTCTCGACCGCGAGCATCCACTCGTTGGTAGGAATGTTGCCGGGATTCTCGCCGATGAGTGGAAGGCCGGTCTTGTCGCCGAAGCCGAAACGGCGCGCGGTGTTGAGGAACGTGTTCGCGCCGACCCGCATTCCCACCTTGCCGAACCAGATGTTGTTCGACGTGGCGAGCGCCTGGATCACATTGAGCGCCCCGGCGGCCTTCTTGTTGTGGTTGTGGAAGGTATGATTGCCGATGGTGATCGCGCCCGGGCAGTCGATGGCGGTATCCGGGTCGATTTCCCCCGTATCGAGGGCGGTCATCGCGATGATCGGCTTGAAGCTGGATCCGGGAGGATAGGCGGACTGGAAGGCCCGGCCGTAAAGCGGCGTGGAGGGATCCTCCTCCAGCTCTTTCATCCGGTTCCCGGAGATCCCGGGAATCCACTCGTTCAGGTCGAAGGACGGCCGCGACGCCATCACCAGCACCTCGCCGGTGTTCACGTCGATGAGCACGAAGGCACCGCGACGGGCGTGCTCCTTCAGCACCTTCTCGGCGTGCTTTTGCCAGTCGAGATTCAGCGTGGTGACGACGCTGCCGCCAGGTCGCGGGCGCTTTGGTTGTTCCTCGGGGAATTTGCGGCCGTGCTCGTCGTAGAGCAGCTTCTTCATGCCCGCCTGACCGCTCAACTCCTTGTTGAAGAGATACTCGAGGCCGGAGCGGCCCTCCGTTTCCTCCCACAGGGGCTCGTTGAAATTGATCGGCCCGGTCGGCAACTTGCCGACGCTGCCGGTGTAGCCGACGATGTGCGCGGCCAGCGACCCGTGCGGATAGTACCGCTGATAAACGGGATGAAGGATCAGGCCCGAACCAAGGCTGGACTCGATCCTATCCTTTTGGGGCTTGTCGAGGTGGGTGGAAATGAGCAGCGGCAGCCAGCGGCGCTCGCGGTAGTGGTTCCACAACTCTTCATCGGTGGGCTCGATCACGCCGGGGACGAGCAGTTTGGCCTTCTCGATCCGCGCCCGCCCCCATTCGACCACAAAGGCGCGGTCGGCCTTCTCGAACTGCTGGTACTGGAGCCCCAGTTGCCAAGCCATCCGGTTCTGGGCAAAGGGCTGGCCGCTGCGGTCGAGGATCATCCCGCGCGGTGCCGGAATCGCCAAGGTGATCGCCCGCGCATCCCGGCGGGTGAAGATCGACGCATCGCTGGCCGAACCACCGGGCTGTCCGGGATCGGCGACAGCAGCGAGTTCCTGCGCCGGGCACGCGGTCGCCGCAAGGGCACCGAAAAGAAGGTGGGAAAGAAGGCGACTCACGGCGATCTGGGCCAAATGAAGCACTTGGCGAGGCCGGGAGCAACGCTCAATCCCAGCCCGGGTCCTGCCAGTCGGCGGGATCGCTGCCGAGGCTCTTCACGATCTCAGCCGGCAGGAAAATGAACTCATCCTGGCGCTTTTCCGCGGGATCGAGCCGGAATCTCAGCAACTGCCGCTGCCACCGGCCGGCCGTCTGGACCGAGACATCGGCCAGAATCGTCAGCGCCCCGTCCTCACGGGGCTTCACTTCCAGATAGCCGGGGATTTCAAAGACCGCGCGGGTGCGACCTGGCTCGGCCTTCACCGGGCGGAACTCGGCCCGCCGGCCCAAGTGCTTCTCGGGATACCACTCGTCGCGCTTGGTGGCGGTGGTGGTCGTGCGCAACCGGTGGACGACCAGCGCCTGTTGCTTTCCCTCCTCCCCGAGGGCCTCGATCCGCCAGCGGAAGGGCCCGTCGAGCGTGGCCACGCCGCCGGAAACCACCATCGCGCTGACCATGAAGCTGCCGCCGGCCGTGCCCTCGGGCTTCACGCCGAGGGACACCCCGGCGCCGTTGACCGTGACCGCCGCGCCGCGGACGTAGGTGTGCTTCTTGGCGGAGATGGCGGCGCAGCTCGCGAGGAGCGCGCACAGGAGAGCGGCAAAAGGTCGCATGGGGTCTATAGGATCTAATTCCCCCAGGCCCGCAAATCCCCAAAAACCACTATCCACCCCGGCGGCCCCGGTACATCCTTCGCCGCTCATGGAATGGAATGCCCTCGCCCTGCTGATCCTCGTGGCGCTGTTCGCGCTGTGGAAGCTGGATTTCATCGCCACCCTGCTGAACCTGAAGGCGCTGTCACCCGACTTGCCGAAGGAATTCGCCGATGTCTTCGATGCCGAACGCTACGCGCGGTCGCAGGCCTACACCCGGGAATCGGCGCGTTTCGAGATCATCCACTCGACCTTCTCGCTCGTCACCTTGCTGGTATTCTGGACGCTCGGTGGCTTCGGCTGGCTCGATGGCTTTTCGCGCCAGCTCGTGTCCGGCGAGATCCCGGCCGGGCTGGTCTTTCTGGGCCTGCTCTTCGTCGGCCACACGCTGCTCCATCTCCCCTTCTCGATCCACGACACCTTCGTCATCGAGGAAAAGTTCGGCTTCAACAAGACCACGCCGAAAACCTTCGTCATCGACCAGCTCAAGGGGCTGATGCTCGCCGCCGTGCTCGGCCTGCCGCTGGCCGCCGGCATCCTGTGGATCTTTACCAACGTGCAGCAGGCGTGGCTGTGGGCCTGGGGCTTTTTCGTCGCCTTCCAGCTCTTCCTCACCTGGCTCGCGCCGACCTTGATCCTGCCCTTGTTCAACAAGTTCACTCCGATGGCCGATGGTCCGCTGCGCCAGGCGATCCACGCGATGGCGGCGAAGTGCGGCTTCCCGCTCGGCGAGATCTCGGTGATGGACGGCTCGAAGCGCTCGACCAAGGCGAATGCCTTCTTCACCGGCTTCGGCAAGACCAAGAAGATCGCGCTCTACGACACCCTGATCGAAGAGCAAACGCAGGACGAACTCGTCGCCGTGCTCGCCCATGAGATCGGCCACTTCAAGCTGCGCCACATCATCCAGCGGCTCGCGGTTTCCATCCTTCAAGCGGGTGTCCTCTTCTTCCTGCTGGGGCTCGTCATCGATGGCGGGAAGTTCTCCCGCGAGCTGTTCGATGCCTTCGGCGTGGAAAAGATCTCCGCCCATGTCGGACTGGTGCTGTTCGGCTTGCTCTTCGCCCCGGCGAGTCGTCTGTTAGGCATCGCTGCCGCGGCGTGGTCCCGGAAGCACGAGTTCGAGGCCGACGCCTATGCCGCGAAAGCCACCGGCAAGCCGGAGTCGCTCGTCACCGCCTTGAAAAAACTCTCCGCCAAAAACCTCTCCAACCTGACTCCCCACCCCTTCCGCGTCTTCCTCGACTACTCGCATCCGCCGGTCCTGACGCGCATCGGCGCGCTGCGGCAGATGGAAGATGGCAGATCGTAAATGGGAGATTCCTGTCGCCGGGCTGCCTTTCATCCACCATCCTCCATCTACGATCCACCATCTCTCATGTATTCCGCCGATCCTTCCCGCTACGATGGCCGCATGCCCTTCCGCCGCTGCGGCGATTCCGGATTGCTGCTGCCCGAGATCTCGCTCGGCTGCTGGCACAATTTCGGCCACGTCGATGACCAGAACGAGGCCCGGGCGATCCTGCGCCGTGCCTTCGATCGCGGCGTCACCCACTTCGACCTCGCGAACAACTACGGACCGCCGCCGGGCAGCGCCGAGGAGAACGTCGGCCGCATCCTTGCCGAAGACTTCGCCGCGCATCGCGACGAGCTGATCATTTCCTCCAAGGCCGGACACGACATGTGGCAGGGTCCCTACGGCGAATGGGGCTCGCGCAAGCATGTCCTCGCCTCGCTCGACCAGTCGCTCAAGCGTCTGCGGCTCGACTACGTGGACATCTTCTACTCCCATCGGCCGGACAAGAACACGCGGCTGGAGGAGACCATGTCCGCCCTCGCCACCGCGGTGAACTCCGGCCGCGCGCTCTATGTCGGCCTTTCGAAGTATCCCCCGAAAATACTCAAGCAGGCGGTGAAGATCCTCAAGGACATGGGCATCCGCTGCCTGATCTATCAGCCGCCGTATTCGATCCTCAACCGCTGGCCCGAGGCCGAGGGCATCCACGGCTGGCTGGAAGACAAGGGCATTGGCTCAATCGTCTTCAGCCCGCTCGCCCAAGGCATGCTCACCGGCAAATACGTCGACGGCATCCCTGAGGGCTCTCGCGCGGCACGTGCGGAAGGGTTCCTGCAAACCTCGCAAGTGGAAGCGCAGCTTGAGAAAATCCGCGCGCTACATCGCTTCGCCGAAGACCGCGGCATGAGCCTGCAGCACCTCGCCCTGCGCTGGGTTCTCAGCCAAAGCGCCGTGACGTCCGCGATCATCGGTGCCCGCACCGTGGCCCAGCTCGACGACTCGCTTGCCGCGTTGCAAGCCCCCGCACTGGATGAGGAAGCGCTGGAGATCATCGATGCGATTGCGCCGATGGAAAGAAAGGACGACGCGGAGGGATGACCGATCACTTCCCCGTGAACCAATAGCCGTGGAGGTAAAACACCTCCCGCATTAGAAAGCCGGCCTTCGCCTTCCACGTGCGATAGCGTGAAGTCGGAGTCGGTGACGTCACGGCATCGATGCCAAGGTCCTCGGCCATCGATGCCGCGCGCTTGAGATGCAGCGGATCGCTGACGATCACCGCGTTCTTCAGCCCGTGCTCCAGCATCACGCCCCTCGCTTGCAAGAGGTTCTGCGCCGTGGTGCGGGATTGGCTCTCGGTTAGAATCGCCGCCGCGGGCACTCCCGCGGCAATGGCATGGCTGCGCGCCACCGCGCTTTCCGCCTGATCCGCCTCGATCACACTGCCACCGGTGAAGAGCAGGCACTTCACCGTCCCCGACTGATACAAGGAGACCGCATGATTGATGCGCTCCGCAAACACCGGCGAAGGCTTGCTGCCATAGGCCGCCGCACCGAGCACGATCGCACAATCCGATGGCCGCGAGCGGTCGCTGCCACCAAAGACCACGATCCACGCCGCGACGGCACCGAGCCATAGCGCCACCACCAGCGTCAGGATCCCGACGCCGCGGCACAGCCGGCGGATGCGCTTGCTTTTCACTGCGCCGAGGCACCTTCGCGAGCCGCCGCTTGTCAAGCCCGCGAGCCTGCAGCCATCTCACTTTGCAACCGCAAGTTTCATTCCAAAGATCTTGTTTGGGCACCCGATCCATCTATCTTCCGACGCCATGTGCCGGTTCCCCCGCCCGTCGCTGTTATTGTTAGTCGTCTTTTCCTGCTTGGCTGCGCCGGCCTTGGCGGACCCGTTGCCGCTGCGCCAGCCGAATCCCTCCCTCAATGTCCCCGCCTCGCCGCCGGCGACGAGCTTGGCGCTCGAGACTGCGTTTACCGGTCTAACCTTCGACGCGCCGACTTGCGTCGCCTCTCCTCCGGCCCCCAGCAATCAACTCTTCGTCTGCGAGAAAAGCGGCAAGATCTGGGTGATCCCGGATGTCACGGCGGCTTCGCCAGCCAAGGTGCTATTCCTGGACCTGGTGCCGCTGGTGAATTCCCGGACCGCCGAGCCGGCGTCCGCGAAAGAGCGGTTTCGCACCATCGGCGAATGCGGCTTGCTGGGCTTGGCGTTCCATCCGAACTACGCCACCAACCGCCAGTTCTACGTCTTTTACACTCCCGGCATCGGCTCAAACACCTCCACTGCCCCGCTGCACGAGCGTCTGTCCCGCTTCCTCCGCCACCCTACCAATCCGAACTCCGCGGTGACGGATCCTGCGAGCGAATCCATTGTCTTGCAGATCCGCGATAATAACGACAACCACGAGGGCGCGGACATTCACTTCGGACCTGACGGCTACCTCTACGTGAGCTTCGGCGACGAGGGAAATCAGAACGACGCCAACTTCAACGCCCAGGTCATCGACCGCGACTTCTACTCGGGTATCCTGCGCATCGACGTGGACAAGCGACCCGGCAATCTCGAGCCGAACCCGCACCCCAATCCGAACCACCCCATCGAGTCCACGGGAGCCATCGCGATTCCGCGCGACAACGGCATCGCCCGCTACTCCATTCCGGCGGACAACCCCTTCGTCGGTGCGGAAACGTTCAATGGTGAGGACATCGACGCGGAATATGTTCGGTCCGAATTCTGGGCCGTAGGCTTCCGCAATCCCTGGCGCTTTTCATTTGACCCGGTGACCGGACACCTGTGGTGCGGCGATGTCGGAGGCTCCGCCCGCGAAGAAGTTAACCGGGTAACCAAAGGCGGGAACTACGGCTGGATCTACAAGGAAGGCATTGGCAGTGGTCCGTGGGACGACTCCAGCCCGTCGCATCCGCCGGCACCGGCGGGCTTCACCTCGATTGACCCGGTCTATCACTATGGTGACGGCACCGGTCCCTTGCAAGGAGGCTGTATCATCGGCGGTGTCGTTCCCCGTGGTGGCAGTGTCAGTTCGCTCGACGGCAAGTATATCTTCGGCGATTACGAGGACGGTCACATCTGGAGCATGAACCTCGATGGCACGGACGTGACTCGAATTGGAGGCGAGAGCGGCTTGGGCGCCTTCGGCATCGATCCTTCGAACGGCGACGTGCTGGTCGTCGGTCACGAGGGCGACAAGTTGCTGCGCATTGTTTCTTCCACCCCGTCCAGCTCCTTTCCGGATACCCTTTCTGAAACCGGCCTCTTCTCCAGCGTCGCCAATCTGACGCCTGCCCCAGGGCTCGTCCCTTACTCGGTGAACCTTCCGTTCTGGAGCGATCATGCGATCAAGCGCCGCTGGTTCACCTTGCCGAACCCAACCGCCACCTTCACCTGGTCGAAAGATGGCCTGTGGTCGCTGCCGAACGGAAGTATCTGGGTGAAGCACTTCGACATGGAGATGGTGCGGGGGAATCCCGCCACCAAGCAGCGCATCGAGACCCGTCTGCTGGTGAAGAACGCCAGCGGCGCTTACGGAGTCAGCTACAAGTGGAACGCCGACGGGAGCGAGGCGACCTTGGTCGAGGACGCTGGATCCACCTTCGACCTCAACATCATCGTGAACGGCAACCCGGTCACACAACCGTGGTCCATCCCCGCCCGCGCCCAGTGCATGAGCTGCCACACGGCAGCGGCGGGCTTCGCGCTCTCCTTTAACACGCGGCAGCTCAATTTGGAGTCGGACATGTCGGGGCACACCGGCAACCAACTCACCACACTCTTCAACCAAGGCTACCTCTCAAACCATCCCGGCTCACCTCACTTGCTGCCGCGCCATCTACGCCCGGACGAGAGCGCCTATTCCGTCGAAGCCCGCGTCCGCTCCTACCTCGCTGTGAATTGCTCCTATTGTCACAAAAGCGGCGGCACCGCGCTGGGACAATGGGATGGGCGGGCCGAGCTGACGCTCGATGCCACCGGCCTGGTCAACGGCAATGCCACCAACAACAACGGCAACTCCGCCAACAAGCTCATCGTTCCCGGCGACACGCTGCATTCCATCGTGCTCAATCGCTTGGCGGAGACCAACGGCTTCACCCGGATGCCGCCGCTCGGCAGCAACGTGATCGATACCGCCAGCGCGGCGTTGCTAACCACGTGGATCGATGGCGAATTGAACGACCGGTTGAGCTACGACGA